>QHWY01000008.1:0-25713 GCA_003223875.1 Acidobacteriota bacterium
GTTGCTTCTGCTAGTTAATTATCGTCCGGAATACCACCACAGTTGGGGAACAAGACGTTCTACTCTCAAGTTCGGCTTGATCCTCTACGTACGGAGAGCGCCGAACAATTACTTCAGAGCTTGCTGGGAAACGATCCGAGTCTTCAAACCCTCAAACAAGTCCTGACTACGCGCACAGAGGGAAACCCGTTTTTCTTAGAGGAGAGCGCTCAAATGCTGGTGGAAACAAAAGTGCTCGAAGGCGAACGGGGCGTCTATCGCTTGGCCAAACTCATTGACAGCATTCAGGTACCCGCCACGGTTCAGGCGGTGCTGGCCGCTAGGTTTGATCGCCTGTCTCCGGAAGAGAAGCGCCTTCTCCAAGCCGCCTCAGTGATCGGCGAAGATATTCCATTCACGCTTTTGTCTACTATTGCCGAGTTGTCGGAAGAAGAGTTGCGTCGCGGCCTGGTTCACCTTCAGGCGGCGGAATTTCTCTACGAAGCCAAACTATTTCCGGATCTTGAATACACTTTCAAGCATGGTCTTACCTGCCAAGTCGCCTACGGAAGTCTCGTCCAAGATCGTCGGCGTTCGTTGCACGCCGCCGTCGTCGAAGGGATCGAGAGGGTTTATTCTGGACGACTGACGGAGCAAGTCGAGCGTCTGGCGCATCACGCGTTCCGCGGTGAGTTATGGGACAAGGCCGTGGTCTACTGTCGCCAGGCGGGAAAGAAGGCTGCCGCACCCTCGGCCAATCGTGAGGCTGTGACCTATTTTGAGCAGGCCCTTGGGGTCCTGAAGCATCTTCCCTTGAATCGAGTGACGCTGACGCTGGGTGTGGATCTGCGACTTGAGCTACGACCTTCGCTGTTGACACTAGGAGAGCAGGAACGAATCGTTGAACATCTAAGCCAAGCTGAATCCCTTGCCGAAGAGCTCGGAGACAAGCGGCGAATAGGGTGTGTCCTTGCAGACATGAGCGCCTATTTCTCGAGGGAGGGTGAGGACTACCGGGCGGTGAGCCCTGGCGAGCGTGCCTTGGCGATCGCAACTGAACTGGGCGATTTTGGCCTTCAGGTTATTGCTCTTGACCGGCTGAGCAGAGTCTATATGGGGCTAGGCGAATATCGTCGCGCTATCGCCTTGTGTGAGCGAAGCACGTCGTTGCTCGAAGGCAAGCCGGTTGGCGAGCGGTTCGGCATGGCCAGCGTCGCCTCGGTCGTCACCCGCATCCCGCTCGTCCTTTCACTTGCCGAGCTAGGCGATGTGGCCAACGGGATTGCTCAGGGAGAAGAAGTGGTCCGGATCGCCGAAATGGTTGGGCAGCCGTTCAGCCTGGTCGGTGCATATTTACTGGTAAGTCACATCTACATCGTGAAAGGTGATCTAGAAAAGGCTACTCCCCTGGCGGAGCGTAGTCTTGACATTTGCCGAAACGCAGAGATCTTCTCTGAGGTTTCCCGGGCCGTGGCCCAGCTCGGCTACGCCTATCTCCATTTAGGCCGTGTTGCCGACGCGCTAACGCTATTGGAGCAGGCGGTGAAGCGACCGACAATGAGAAGGTTTTATACGCTACATGTCTGTTGGCTCGGTGACGCGTATCTCTTGGCTGGCCGTAGAGAGGAGGCTCACCAAGTTGCTTCGCGTGGTCTCAGCCTGGCCCGGCACAAGAAGGAACGGGGGTACGAAGCGTGGGCACTGAGATTACTTGGCGAGATTGCGTCGCGCGAAGAACCCCTTGATATCGGGAGGGCGGAAAACCACCATCGCCAAGCTCTCGCCGTCGCCGAAGAACTCGGCATGCGCCCGCTCATCGCGCATTGCCACATTGGTCTGGGCAAACTGTATCAGCGAAGCGGTAATTTGCGACTGGCGAAGGAGCATCTCCACAACGGCGTCGCGCTGATGCGGGCGATGGAAATGGGATTGTGGCTGGAAAGGGCGGAAGCGGAGTTGAACGAATTGGGCTGATGCTCTCGCGAGCGCTAACTTGCATAATATTAACGGGAGATGTGAGTTATCTTGTTGACCCCGGCTTCGGATTCGAATGCGCAGCAGCGGTCATCATCCGCAATGATGAGCGACGTCCCACACTACAATCGGCTGGGCGACTTCTCGCCCGCTGACTCTTTCACCGCTTGTAGAGGTTATCGATATAGCCACTTTGGTCGAGTTCCTTGATGAAACTTAAATCAACAAAGTCCTCAGGCTTGGCGGCTTTCGCCCTGGCGTCCTTTTCTGCCAAGGGAGCTAAAATGAATTTGAGACCGTCAATAGTCGGATACTGCTTTTTGGGAAACATGGCGCGTTCCGTCAGCAGCTCCCAAGTCTTCTCTAGAAGATCCGGTTCTACATTGCCGCGGAAGTACTTTCTCAGAACTTGCAGTGAGGTTTGTTTGTCCGTGTATATACGGTGCACTGCTTCCACCTGCGATCTAACGTATCTCCTGACAATGTCGGGCTGCTCTCTTGCAAATCGCCGGCTAGTGGCAACTCCAGTATACTGAAAAGCAAGACCCAGCTTGGCAACATCGGCAAGAACGTTCAAACCTTTCCTTTGACCGATAAAGTTAACCGGAGGACTGAGCACGGTCGCTTGAATCTTTCCCACGAACACGGCCCCCAGTCGATCCGATATACCCCCGACTTGTACAATCGTAACATCCTTCCCGGGAACCAGGCCCAACTTGTCGAGCGCGTAGCGCGTAACAAAATCCGCGGCTGCGCCAAAGTTACTAATGCCTACGGAACCTCCCTTGAGCTGCTCGGCGTTTTTGATCTCCGGCCGGCTCATAAGCCAATAATCGATGGAAGTCGCACCTCCGGCAACCATGAGGATATCGGCGCCCCTTAGAGCACTGTTCAAGATGGCAGGCCCTGCTACCTGACAGATAGGAATTTCGCCTGAGACCAGGGCCAAGACTGCGGTCGTCCCCCCGGTGAAGTAAATCAACTGGACATCCAAACCATTTTTTTCAAAGATCCCGGTCTCTTTGGCCACCCACGCCGGCAAATCCACTTCGCTGATAGCGCTGTAACCGACCTTAATTTTCGTTGGCTGCGCTTGAGCGAGCGTATGCCAGGAGACGAGCAGGAATAGGCAAACAATCACCTTCAGAGAACGGTTCAGTCTCATAATGGTTATCCTCATTTTGATGAAACCTATTCCACTCAATCTAACTACGCAGCTCCAGAACAAAACGTGATTGCTCTACGCGATCGTGTTCGCGCCTGACAACTAAAGGCTTGGACGAGACCAAAAAGCATCGCCAACACCTGGTCATACCGGGACTGTGGTTCTCACCCAACTTAGGGTTATGCTGATCAACTTACTCAACGACCGCCGCATCTTTTTCGTTATACGGCATACAAAGCGCAAGGATTATCCGCGAGAATCTTTTTCTTAACCGCATCGCTCACTTCATGGTTGCCTCGAAAAACCTCGATGGCATCGACTTCGCTGGAGGCATCTGTATGACCGTAGTCCGTGCCAATGACGATGTTATCGTCTCCGGCGTATTTCAGGACGTACGGAAAGTCGTCGTCGGTTTGCGCGGTTATGTAGACTCTAAATTCCTCGCATGGGTTTCTTGGGAAATCCTTGGTTCCAGACCGGCGAATGGCTTCTTTGACGACCCAGGGAATCCATTGCGCGGACGCTTCAACAAAGGCCCACCGTAGCTTTGGAAACATCGCAGGCACTTCACTCATCATCAGAGACAAACAGGTGATCACCGTAGGAATGCGAAACTGAGCGAAGCCACCCATCTTGTCATAGCGCGGCTTGAACTGCTCCATGAGCTGCGGGCTGGCGTTGGCAATGTGCACGGCGATCGCCATATTCAAGCGGCTCGCTTCTTCGTAGATAGGATAGAAATACGGCTCCACGAGATGCTTGTCGTTTTCGAAAGGCCGTAAGCTCACCGCCACGGCGCCGTTCTCGCGCGCGAAAGCGAATTTGCTGCAGTGCTTCACTAATCGTCATCGCCGGTACGACGCAGGACCAGCGCAGTCGGTTTTTGCCCTTCTTCCAGGTCTCCGCCATCCAGCGGTTCCACGAGCCGCAGAGCGCGATTTCCGCTTCCGGCTTGTCGGCCACGCGCGCGATCCACATCGTGTTGAAGAGGATCTGCACATCGATGCCGAGTTTGTCCATGTGCCGTAAGCGCAGCTCAACGTCGCGCAACTCGCGGGCATTGAGCGCCGTCTCCAGTGTACGGCCGGTCTCCTTTTGCAGCGCCTTTAACTCCATTTCTGTCAGCGTCGGATTACGAAAGCCGATAGGCTTGCCGTCCAATACCCAGAGCTTGGTGTTGGGGTTTTCGTCCGACTGAAAGAGCTGGGGCCTGAACTTTTTGTCCGAGCCCTCGAGGTAACTCCACGAGTCCTCGGTCTCGACAACATGCGCGTCGGCATCGACGACTTTACAAACTTGCCTATCGATCACGCTTGGTTCTCCCCCCTGGTAATCAGGCCGACGCTGCGGCTTTCAGATCTTGTAAAACCTCTTCGCATTCTCTCCCAAGATCAGCTTTTTGTGCTCCTCGCTGATATCTTTCCGCTGCTCGATTTCATCGATCTCATGGCGAGCTTCCTCCATCGGAATTTCATGGGGAAAATCGGACGCGAACATGCATGGTTCAGGACCGATAAGATTAACGACATAGGACAGCGCCGTCTCATTTCCCTCACAGCCCACATAAAAATTACCGCTGGTGAAGTAGTCGCGAACCGGCCGTTGGCAACGAAGTTCACCGTACTCGTGTTCTCTTTCGAGCCTGTCAAGGATCATGGCAATCCACCCGGTTCCTCCTTCCATGAACCCCACCCTCAATTTAGGAAACGCATCCCACACTCCATCCTGAATCATACCTGTCATCGCGATGGCCAGAGGAAACGGCATTCCTAACGCTCGCGTGCCCGGAAACTTGGTGAAACTGTTAAACCCGAGATCGCTGTAACTGCCGCCGTGGATGCCAACAGCGCAGTCCAACTTTTGTGCCTCCTCATAAATCGGCCAGAATTCTTTTGCGCTCAGGTGTTTCTTTAGCCCGTTGGAAGGAATGTAAGCGCCGACCATTCCAAGTTCCTTGACCGCCCGCCGGAGTTCGACGACGGCACTCGGCGGGTCCTGCATCGGAATTAAAGCCATCGCTTTAAATCGTGGGCTTTTTTTCAGATACGTTTCGTGAACGTAGTTGTTCCACGCCCGGGCATACACAACCGCCCATTCCGGATTCACCACGTGGCCGTAAGCAAGCGCTGCAGTTGTGTAGAGAACGGTGGACTCCAATCCCGTCTTGTCCAGATATTGCAGCCATTGATCGGGACCGACCTTCGCGTCGAATGTACCTTTTTTTCTAATCCGCGGAGTATGAAACTCATCCAGCGTGGGCAGTAATCGCCGCTCGGTAACCGTATCGGCGCTCCTCCAGGGTTCTTCCAGATACCCGATAAAGTCATTCGTGTTCTCCATTATGTGACCGTCCGCATCGACGTATCGTGACATCATTCGCTCCTTTCGCGCCCGATCACTGAGAATTCTCTACTCGGCTTTTTTTCGCGTAGGTTCCCAACCTAATTGTCGCGAGACTTCCTTCGCGGTTTCTCTAAGTACTTTTGCAGTGCTTTCAATTTTGGCCTTCGGCAATTCAAAGCTTGGGAGGCTAATGCCGATGGACGCAACCACGTTTCCTGTGGAATCGCGAATGGGAGCCGCCAACGCTCTCACTCCCCTGGCGATCTCTTCGTCGCTGAAACCATAGCCTTGTCTTCGCACTCGCCGGAGGTTTCGGATAAACTCTGTGATATTGATGAGCTTTTTATTCGTATATACAGAGCTTTTTTGACTTCGCAAAATGTGTCGAACCAAATCTTCGGACATATATGCAGCGAACACCTTACTGTGAGCGCCTATGGTGAGGGGAAACCGTGCTCCAATCTGATGGGTGATTCTCAAAATCGAAGAACTCTCCTCTACTGCTACCGTTACAACGTGATACCCGTCGAGCACCCGGAGGACCGCGGTTGCTCGAAAGGTTTCCCGCAAACGACCTAGAGCAGAGCGAGCCACTGCAATCAGACGATGGTGCTGTCTGTAACCTTCGGCGAGATTGCCGATGCTAGGTCCGAGCCTGTACTTCCGCGACTCGTCTTGCGCGACATAGCCGCGCAGAGCAAGGCTCGTCATCACTCGGAAGACACGGCTCTTGTCCGAGCGCAGAGCTTCGGCAATTTCCGTGATCCCTGCTGTACCCCTCGAAGATAAAATTTCTAAAACGTCCAACGCAAAAAGAACCGTTAAAGATCCATTCTTTCTTTCCGCGCGTGGTTTTGTTACGGTATTCAACATACGTTATTTCAATTATCACAACAAACTTGAGTCAGTCAATGCCATCTATTTGACAACTGCAAAAAGAGGATGTAGGTGATCAAATGCAACGGGCATGTGGCACTTTCGTTTAAGGGATAGCAACAAGGAATCTCAACGATGGGACTATTGGATGATAAAGTGGTCGTCGTAACCGGCGGTGGCACGGCATCGGCAAGGCCTACTGCCTGGGAATTGCGCGTGAAGGCGGAACGGCGGTAGTCGCGGATATCGATGGAAGCGCGGCCACGGCGGTGGCGAATGCGATTTCAGATGCCGGTGGCAAAGCTCTCGGCACCAAGGTTCACGTCGCGAATTTCGCAAGCTGCCGAGAGATGGCGAAGAAGACGCTCGACACCTATTGACTTTGTTGACCGGGTTTTTCCTGCGACAGACATGTGCGGTAGGGAGAGTGAGTTAGACTCGGCAGGGGTTCTATTAGCGGCGCCGCATCCCTAGTGCTTTTTAAATATTTCCGGCGGGACGCTTCGAACAGAAAAGCGCTCGCCAGGAAGGTCAGTGATTCATTTCAAAGAGGACTCGTCCGGCTTCAATGTTTTCTTCGGTTCGTTCGAATGATCATCGAACAACTGCACCCGCGGCCCGAGCCTACTCACCGGCGCAAATCGCTGCCCCGATGATAATGCCTTCGAGCAAAGCCCTCCGGGGGATTGAACCGAGATCACGGGTTCAGTTCCCTCGATTGCGCCACTTGGCATTTCCGTAACAGAAGGAGCGAAAAATGGAAAGGCGGCGATTTCACCGGAGATGGCGATTCGGCTCGACAAAGCGTTCGGTGGCGGCGCTGAAACTTGGCTCCGGTTACAGGCAGCCTACGACCTAGCCAAGGCTCAAAAATACCCAGACAAAATCAACGTGCAGCGGGTCGCCTGAAGTCGTTTAATTACAATTACGACCGCGAGAAAATGTCCTCACGCGGTCGCTCCTGGTTCGATAGGCCTGAAATAAGGAGCCACGAGCTACAAAAGATAAATTTTGTTACGTGACAACTCCTCCGACTGATTGATATTAGAGAATCTAACATGGGTCTATAAATATTGACCGAGCGGCCACACAGGTTTGAGCAACGCGGCGTAACGCATTAGCCTGCCCGACCGTAAAGCTTGTCGATAAAGCCTGACTTCTTTATTTCTTCCAGAATACTCGGGTCCATCACGCTCGCTGGTCTCACGTTGCGCGCGTTGGGATGCGGCAGTGAATCAAGCACGCTCTGAATGCCATTCGGTTCCGGCATGGGAAACTCGCGCACGCTCTTGAGCGCGCGTTCGTAAATGTCCTTTTGAACGACCGGATCCTTGATATCTTCCTCTTCGAGGGCCGAGTAAACTTCCTTCGGCCGGGTTCTGAAGACATAGATGCCTTCTAGATAAGCCATAAGCAAACGGCGCAAAGTCTCGCGCTGCGTCTTAATGTACGATACCGGGAAGGCATAGCCGTAGCGGGCATAATCCATCGGTAAGTCGGCGAGATCCGCTAAAATGCGGCAACAACCCGAAGCGACGACCTTATGGACGCTCTCAGGGCTGACCAGCGCGCCGTCGACATGACCGGACGCCAGCGCTGTCATGCGCGTCGGTGTGTTCCCCGATTGCAATAGGATGGTTTCCTTGTCCGGGTCGATCTTCCACGAGCGCAAAACCATTCGCGTGATCGTATCGGATGCAGATCCAATTCGGCTGACGGCCAACCGTTTGCCCTTGAGATCTTCGGGCTTGGCGATATTTTTGTGCACGACGAATACATGTTCGATGCGGTTTATGGTGACAGTGACGATCTTTAGATCAGAGACCCCGGCGACAGCGAGATTGACCATCCCAGGCACTTCAGACTCCGAGCCGACGATATTGCCGCCGACCATGGCTTGGATCAAAACAGTGCCGCTGTTGAAATAGACACTCTTTACGTTGAGACCGTACTTCGCCCAGATTTTGTCGCGCTCGATGAGGCGGCGCAGAATATTGAGCGAGCCGGCTCCGCCGCTATGGCCGAGAATGATATTGTTTAGCGGCGCTTGCGCCATTAGACCGGACGGCGACGCCATCCACAAAAACAATCCGAAGGAAAGGGCAAGGACTCGCTTCATCTTCTGACTCCTTGCAGGTGGTGGCTGTCGTTTAAATCTACCGCTCAGCCGGTCTCCTGATATGTGCAAGAATAAACTAGCGTGGTGGTTCTGAATTTCGTTGATAATTTCTGCATTGTTCGCGTCAAAAAAAGTCTCCCCTTCTTTGCACCTTTGGCAAAACACCTATCTAAATTACTATCCGATTGCCCGGGCAGGGGATCTTCTCCCTGCATAAACTCCAGACCCCGAGACTCGAAATTTCGAAACTGTCGAAACACACTACCGAGGCGTCTGCAACCAACGTTCAGGCTCGAGGCCGGGGCGATTTTTGTATTTTTCAGCGATCGCCTTTACCTTCGGATGGTCCGCTGTGGTGATGCGGCTATTCTTGTAAACGTAATGATCGCCAATCTTCAGATCGCCGCCGCGCAATTCGGCGGAGATATGCATCAAGTAAGGAAAGTCTTTAGCGCGCCGGCTGTTGCCCATATGAAAATGAAAACTGCTCCAGTGGTGATGCTCGATGAAATGACGATAGGGTGCATTCGGACACTGGTGCGGCTCGAGAATCGCGGAAGGATGCACTCCGCCATGAAAACCGCGCACCTCATAAGTCGCCTCTCCAAGGTACTCGGAAATGAACTTGTAAAACCGAGTCAGCGTTTCGGCTTCTTCGCCACCTTCGAATTTCTTTATGTAACCTCTCTCGATATAAACTCGGACCGGTTGCTTGAATGGGCAAGGCACGCCAATGTGCCGCGCCCATATCACCCCGATTTCATTAATAATACCGACCCCTTCGGCATCGCGCGCGCGAATCGACGACCACACTCCCTCAGGAAACGGACAATAAACACCGATGTCGCGATAATGGGCATAGTCGTCCATGTCCTCGGGCTTCACCACGATTCCTTCCACGTGTGAACCGTTCGGATGGGTCATCACCCACCTGGCGCCGGGCTTGGCGAGAGCGTTGGCCTGAATGCGAATCTCAGAAACAAGCTCGTACGGTGTTAGTCCCCAGTTACTCGAAAGCAAAGATGCCGTCGTCGCCATGTTACGGGCGTACTTGATCTTGCGCTCTTCGAGGATATCGGGAATTTCGCGCAATTCTTCTTCGTAAGTGAGATCGACCGCATTACTGATCACTACATCGGCGGCACGCATGGCGTTGGCGACAACGGGAGGCACGCGCCAGGCTTTGCTTGGGTCCGCGCCTTGGCCCCAGATAATCGCCGGCCGCGCAGGAATATCGCACCAAATCACTGTAGCATCTGCGCCGCGTTGCACGACGGCTGCATGCAGCCACGTCACCGTTTCCTGATCGACGATGTTGACGCCGCCGTGGAGACCATCGTTGGCGGCAATGATCAGCACGTTCATGCCAGGTTTGACTTTGGCGCAGTTGTCGACCATATCGGCCACGGCAATCGCCGCTTGTTTGGGAATCAACGGCATGGAACTCACGAATACCTCCGGCGGCTTCGCGGTTTTGAGTTAGGAGTTTCGAGTCTCGAGTTAGGAATCAACCCGGACCGCGGAACCCGAAACAATTTTATGATGCTGTCCGCGCCTTTGGCGCTTGCCCCTCAACCAGTGGCCGATATTTTGTACAAAGCGCTTTCCATCCTTCGGCCTTCTTCTTCGCCCGTTCTATGGTAGTATCGGAGAATTCAATGATCGGCGTGCGCGCCGGCCCCGGGTTTACGTAGCCGGCGAATTCAATGGGAAGCTTCGCAGTGGCCCCTTCGTTGCCCCCAGGCCGCTCGCCTCCGGCCGCCGCCATGATTTCACTGATCACTTGCAGCGCTTCTTGATCTTTTCCCGCTCTCACGAGATTTCGCAGATGGAGCACAGGCCACGGCCCCATCCAGGCGTCGATGGACCAGCAGCCGCTCGCGCCCATCCGGTAGTATGGAAACATTTGCGCTTGGTTCGTCATGACGCTGATTTTGCCACGGATAATATCCATCAACCGGACAAATTCCCGCGTATCGCGATGGCTATCTTTCATGCCAATGATGTTTGGACATTTAACCAGTCGGGGAAATATCGAGACCGGAATTCTCACCTTGTGATTGACCGGATTGTGATAGATAAGCAAGCCCAATTTGGGAAACATCTCGGCAATCTGAGTGTAAAAATCGGCCATGTACTCGGGCGACTGCGCGTCATAGTACGGCACACCGAGAAGCGTTCCATCACCGCCGATGTCCTGGACAAACTTAAGCCGCTCGACGACTTCCCGCGCATTCGGGCTGGTTGCGCCAATGAACAGAGGGACGCGCTTCTTTACCGCGTCAACAGCGGCCACAGCCAAAGTCTTGTACTCGTCCCAATGAAGGTTGTAGCACTCGCCAAAACTTCCGGTGGTGGTGATCACATCGATTCCGTCATTGATCATCCGGTCTACTCCGGTCTTGAGATTGTCGACGTCGATGGAGTTTTTCGAAGTCAGATCTCCGGCATCTTTGGTCGAAAATGATGGCATCATCGCCATCACTCCTTGGACATCTTTTGCGGTTACCATAGGCTCCTCCTTTTGCAGGTCAATCGTTTATAGTCATAAACACTATTAACCGTCCAGGCGAAAAAACTTAACGGCATTGCCAGCCAACATTTGGCGTTTCTCGTCCTCGGGCACTCCGGCCATCTGCTCCTCCATTACCTGTAAAGAATTGGGCCAGCGAGTAACGATATGGGGAAAATCCGTCGACCACATGATTCGGTCCATACCGACGTAGTGCCGCAGCTGTATTCCAATGGGGTCGTCGAAAAAGCCCCAATGAGCGTGTTCTTTCAAGTATTCGCTGGGAAGATGGGACAGCCGTTTGAGTCCCAGCAGCCGCTCCGCCCAAGAGCAGCTGACTTTATAAGCCTGATCCATTTGCTGATAAAAGTACGGAATCCAGCCGATGTTGTTTTCGGCCCAATAGATTTGCAGCCTCGGAAATCTGTCAAAGACACGGCTCAAGATCAGTTGCACGGCTTCAATTGCGCCGCAGTGATGGATGCCATGGCGCGCAACGCGCTCGACAAAATCCATCGGCCTTTCCTCGCCTTCCGGCTCCTTTGGATACTTCATTAAAAACACGTCTCGCCCGCGATACTGCTTCGGGAATGAGGTGTGAATCGTGAGCGGCATATCGAGATCGATCGCCGCTGCCCAAAACTTATCGTCTTCGGAGGTCGGATAATCTTTGCCGCTCGGGAACGTATGAAGCCGAACCGCCTTGAAACCCTGTTCCTTGCAACGTTTCATTTCAGCGATATCTTCGTCAACGCCGATATTGGGCAGCACGGCAACCCCGATCAGGCGGTCCGGCGCCACGCCGCAGTACTCCTCGATAAAGTAATCATTGAAGCCGCGTAGAATCCCGAGAAAAGTCTCTTTGTCCTTGATCGCCGTGTTACGCGCTTCAGTCGCAAATATCAGCTCCGCGTCGATGCCGTCTAGGTCTTGCTCTTTGAGCCGCTGCTCGGGCGAACCCGCTCCTACGGCGTTGTCAAAATCGAGCTCCACCGGACTGAACTGTTCCACAGATTTGCCGGCGAATTGGTTGGTGCCCCTGAAGGTGATGCCGCACCCTTCTTCAACGATGATGTCTTTGCCACTGGGTAATTTCACACGGCGCGGAGCTCGATCCCGGTATTGCTTCGGAACCCGATGAATCCACCGATCCGGAGCCGATTCAAAATGGCTATCAGCGGAAAAAAAACGATACGTTCGGGTCAATGATGCATCCTCCCTACCTGAGCGCTTGCTAACTGAACTACGCAACCGCGCCTGTAGATTCTCCCTTGTTTATTCCGCCTGCCATTCGGAGTCAATTGCTAAGCAGGCTGCTTGGAAAAGACTCATATGCCGGTTGCTCTGGGCTTAGCCTGCCCTGAGCGGAGTCGAAGGATCGAAGGGTGCGCTCAATCGCCTCACGTGAATTCGTGATCGTGCTCGTGCGGATTTCACGGTCACGACCACGATCACCCGGTTTATGCGGGCCTTGCACTGCCGTAGACGAAGATAATAGACTCACTCAGTTTTAAAGCTGGGAATAGAGTCGGTTCATGATCCGATAGAAGGAGCACGACCCATGAGTAGCTCAGCGACAGCTCAGAAGCGGCTCGAGGAATTGAACGGCAAGCTCGCCGGTCTCGGCATGCGCGGATATTGGCAGCTCCGGCACGATCCGAGCGCATGGAACCTAAGCTCTGGCGCTGGGCGGATATCTATCCGGCGCTCATGGAAACCGCGGATGTGGTTCGAATTGGCGCCGACCCGACCTCTTGAATGCCATTCAAAAAAGGATCGTGCCTAGAACCTGAGGCAGACGACGAACCATCCCAACCTATACGGCAAGATATAAAAGGCGATGGCAAGGCCAACGACGACCACCAACAGCCAAAGCCCCCCGAACCTCAGTACCAATCGCAGGGAGAAAACTTCCTTCCGTGAATGGCAGAACAGGAACGGCCAATCGCGCTCGGTGAATAAAGGCTGTCCGCGAATCCAGCGCACTAGCATCACAAGACCGGAGACAGCATCAAGACCTTGAAAAGGCACGACGCGAAGTACATAAAGAGGCCAATAACAACCGCTATTTTGTTGAATCTCAGATCCAAAAAAGTGCAACCTTAGTGAAACCCACCGATCACGCCAGCAACTCCCCTACTCCACCAGAAAAGAAAAAGCCCCCGAGAAATCGGAGGCCTAAAAGTGGAGCGGGTGAGGAGGGTCGAACTCCCGACCTTATGCTTGGCAAGCGCAAAAGGGCCGGGGGGCAAATGGAAAAAACCGTTATAAATCAACCCCTCCGTTCCCCTGCCCCGCCCTAATATTCCCGCGAAAAGTGAAAAATTTTTCACGTCCAAAATGGAAGAGGACAAAGAAACCCATTACGACGAGCATCGCCTCTGGCTGGAGAAACAGCACAAAGCCGGACGGCTGTTGTTCTCCGGACCAACAACCGATGGCGTCTATGGAATCTACATCATGCTGGCCTCAAGCCTTGATGAGGCAAAGGAGATCGCCGCCGAGGATTCGCACCATAGGCGCGGCATTCGCGCGATGGAAGTGCTCGAATGGGACCCGCGCCACGCCTTCCGGATGGACAAGCTCACCATCGCCGATGTCGAGCAGATGGCGCGTAACGGATGAAGTCATTGAGCTGCTTCTATCCGCCTAGCGACTAAAAATCTGCCGGTACTCTTCCTTCTTCTTGTTGTATTCGTCGACGGTCATGGTGTTCATCTGCACAAAACTCTTAACGACATGGTCAGCACCAGGGATCGGCGGATAGATACCTTGACGGTTTACGAACTCGCCGACGCTGGCCATTATCGCTGAGCTTTCTGCGCCGAGGAAATTATCGATGAAAAGCTTCGCCGCGTTTGGGTTGGGGGCCTTGGCCGTCATCGCGATGTAATTACCATCGCCCAGGTACACCGGCAGCCCCTTCACATAATCTACGGGCGCGCCCTTTCCGCCCCAGACTTGAACATATTTTACATAAGCAACGCCCAAAGGAACTTCGCCTGATGCCACACGTTCGCCGACCGGCACCATCGAATCGAGCAGCAGTGGTTTCAAGGCAGCAAGCCGTTTGATCCAGTCATTGGCCTTCGCTTGTGAGCCAAAAACGCGATCGAGGCTTGAAAGCCAGTCAATGGTAGTGTCATGCAGCGACGGATTTCCCATGGCGATCTTGCCCTTCCACTTCGGATTCACCACATCTTCGTAGGATTTCGGCGCCTCGTCAGCCGTAATCATACTCTTGTTGAAAATGAAGCCGATAATGACGCTGCGATAGTTGGGACCGAAAAAATCGTCGATCAGTTTCTTATCGTAGCTTTTGGCGGAAGGCGGAATGTAGCGGGCAAACAGACCTTTTTCTTTATTGATGAATTTCATCGGCTCCGAGGTGGTATAAATGATATCGGAGCTCATCTTCCCAGCGCGATGCTCGGTGGTCACACGATCGATGATGACGGTAGACGAACCGCGAAAATACTTGACTTTGATGCCGTACTTCGTTTCAAACCCCTTATTGATCGCCGCGGCGACGTCGTTTTCCAGAGAACCGAAAACGACAACCTCTCCTTCCTTCTTAGCCGCTTGAACGAGTTCGGGGGACTGGGCGAATGCACATTGAGCGAAACCCATAAGCCAAAATACGAGCGACAGTGAGACTTCTAAATGGATGCTATCGAACATGCGCTTCCGGCCCATACTCTCCTCCCGATTAGAAATTTCGGGCTTGAACGGGACGCTAGGAGTCTGCGCCAATCCAAAGCACGCGGTCAGCCGGCAGATCGAGCGGTAATCTTTCCCAGCTGTCGCCCTGGTCCTCGCTGACCAAAATATCTCCCTCGCCTTTTTGATTGGGATCCGCGGATCGGCCGCGCGATACCGCGCCGAGGCCGGCGTAGACGATCGATGGATCTTCCGGATGTTGCGCCAGCGCCCAAACCATTTGTTTCATGTTCTGCGGCAACCATTTGCCGACACCCACGCGTTCCCAGCTCGCGGCGAGATTGCGGCTGCGGAAGACGGCGCCTTGTGCGCGCTCAGGGCGATCCCAGTAGCCCGGCGATTTGTCCGCGGTCGCCACCAGCATTGCCCCTGGATTTCCGGGTAAGAAAACGAAGTCGTGAAAGTAGTCGCGCGTAAACCCATTCTCCGCACGCTGCCAACCCTGTCTGGGGTCGTTAGTTTTGAAAAATCCGCGCGCCGTTGCGACAAAAAACAGGTCCTTGCGTCCCGGCGGACTGCTGAAGTGATGGATATCTACATAGTCGATGCCTTGGCTCACATCTTCCCAGTTCCTGCCGCGATCGTCGCTGCGGATGATGCCCCCGTGCTCTAAGCAGACGTGCAGCAGGGCCGAATCGTCAGGATGAACAAAAATATGGCGCACGTGCTCGCGGTGCGGCGGACGCGGGAAAGTCCATTTCTTTTTCACTTCCGGAGGCAAAGCCTGAACGCCGACGAGCTCTTCCCAGCTCTTGCCGCCGTTTTCGCTGCGATACAAATGGATCGGTTCGACGCCGACGTAGATAACTTGCTCATCGGTAGGATCAACGGTCACGGCGCGAACGTTACCTTCAAAGACCCGATACCAGCTCATTCCAGCGTCATCGGTTCGATAGAGCCCATCCTGCGTAACGCCAAGATAGACGACATTGGGCTTGCTGCGCAGGCCATCGATGGCGTCGATGGTTCCGGTTTTGAACGCAACCGAGACATTTTCCCAAGAACCATTTTTCGAGCGCCAGACAAACAAACCTTCTTGAGTGCCGGCGTAGATACGAACGGGAGTTGGAGTTGCCATGGGTATGCCTCCTTATTTTATTTACGATTTGAGACGAACAACCACCGACTCGAAACAATTACGAAAATCCGGGTACCCCGTTGAATTTCTAAACCCTGAACCCTCATCGACCCGCTAACTCCTGAACGGCTGCCAGTACCTCAACATAGGTGCCGCAGCGGCAGAGATTGCCCGACAGATAATCTCGCGCTTGTGATTCGGTTGGATGCGGATTGTTCAAAAGCAAGCCCTTCACCGCCATAATCATCCCTGGTGTGCAGTAACCGCATTGGAAGGCCTGGTGCTTGAGAAAGGCTTCCTGCACGGGATCAAGCGCGCCGTTGCGGCCAAGGCCCTCGATGGTGGTGATCCTTTTCCCCGCTGCATCGGTTGCCAACATGAGACACGAACTCACTGGCCGATTGTCAACCAGCACTGTGCAAGAACCGCAAACGCCAACCCCACAACCTTCCACCGAGCCTTTGAGACATAAATCGTCACGCAAAAATTCGAGCAGCGTTTGGTTGGGATAGACGGATACTTCTAGAGTCCGATCATTGAGGGTTGTGGAGATGTTGATTTTCACGTTAGCGATTCTCCTTTTCCGCCTGAAGCGCCGCGACGAGCTTGTCGGGTTTGATCGGCAAGTCTCGTATGCGAACCCCGCCAAGGGCATTCGCAATCGCGTTGCCAATCGCCGGCGCCACCGGCGGTAACGCTGCCTCGCCGACACCCTTAGCGCCGAAGGGACCATCGGGATGGGGTGTCTCAACCAGGATCGATTGAAACTCTTGTGGGTGATCTTCCAAGGATGGCAGCATGTACTCCAAAAAATTGCTATTGATGGGCTGGCCGTTGTCGTAGACCATTTCCTCGAAAAGCGCCGAACCCATACCCGAGAGGAGCGACCCTTCATTCTGCAATCCACATTGCTTTGGATGAATTGCATGACCGGCGTCCGCCGCGGTGACGGCCTTCAGGACACGCACCTTACCTGTTTCGACGTCGACTTCAACTTCAGCGCCGCAAGCCGAAAAAAACCAGAACGCCGCAGCTTTGCCCTTGCCGGTCTCGGGATCCAGGCCGCCAGCTGTCTTAAAGCAGTAGCCACCGAACATGCTGCCGACTGTGGAACCGAAGCGCGTTCTGAATATCTCTGCGATCGACATTTTTTTGTCGGGCACGCCGCGCACAGACACGCTGCCGTCGCGCAGTTCCAAATCTTCTATTCGCGCCTCGAGTTTTTTAGCAGCGACGTCGAGAAGTTGGTTCTTGACATCCCGCGCCGCTTGCTGCGCCGCTTGTCCCATGTGAAATGTGGTCCGGCTTGAGCTTGTCGACTTGTCGTAAGGCGTCACATCCGTGTCAGGCGAGCTGACCGTGACCCTTTCAAATGGCAATCCCAATTCCTCGCCGACAATTTGTGCCATAGAAGTGAGCAGACCCTGACCTATCTCAACGCTACTGGTAAGCAAAACGGCCGACCCGTCAGCATTGAGTCGCACGCTGGCCGATGACGTTGTGGGCGTCGTGGTGCTTTTTATCGCAACGGCAAGTCCCTTGCCGCGCAAAAGGTTCTTTTTCTCCGGAGGTACCGCTTGTTCTTCTTTACCCTTCCAGCCGATCGCCTCTGCGGTCCGGCACAAGCAATCAGTAACCCCAACCGAAATCAATTCTTCACCGGTAACAAAAATATCGCGTTCACGGACAAGGTGTTTCAGACGTAACTCCACGGGGTCGACGTTTAAGCGCCGCGCGATATCGTCCATTTCCGACTCGTACGCCCAACAGACATGGGACACGCCAACACCGCGAAACGGGCCCGTGGGTGGCAGATTCGTGTATACGGAATAAGTCGTCAGGCTACGGTTGGGAATATTATAGGGCCCGCTCGATACATAGCAGCCGGTTTTGGCGTTGACCGGACCGTTCAAGGCATATGCGCCAATTTCATAAAAAGCTTCGACCTGGCGTGCCAGGATACGACCGTCGCGCTTGAAGCCGGTTTTAATTTTGACCAACGCTCCATAGCGTCGTCCAGTGAGAAACACTTCATCGCGCGTCAACACCCACTGAACGGGTCGGCGCGCTTTGCGTGCCAAAAGCGCCAGAGCAGGTTCAAGCCGCGCGTGGGTTTTGCCGCCGTAACCACCGCCGACGAGAGGTACGATGACACGCACCTGATTCTCCGGCAGTTTGAAAATTTGTGCCAGCTGCTCCTGAATACCGGACGGGTTTTGAGTCGCGGTATGAAGCACCAGCTTGCCGCTCGGCTCCCAGTAAGCCGTCGCGGCGTGAGGTTCGATGTGACCATGTTGCACCGGCGGCAACGTGTATGTGTTTTCGATTATTTCATCCGCTTCCAGAAAGCCCTTTTTAATGTCGCCGTCCTCCACATGATAAACGCTGCATACATTCCCGCCGACCTGAAAGTTAAACTCCTCTCGATGCACACCGGCGGTAGTTTCTTTTCGTTGCGCATGGAGCACCGGGGCGTCGGGCTTGATAGCCTCGAGTATATCGAACACTGCTGGAAGCTCTTCGTAATCAATTTCGATTAGACCCACCGCCTCTTCGGCAATCTCGCGCGACTCACCAGCGACCAATGCCACGACTTCGCCAACATGGCGCACACGCTCCGTGGCCACGACCGGCTGATCATCGACGACTGGCCCGAAATATGGATTCAGCCCATGGAGATCATCCTGTGTTATGACGGCCACCACTCCGGGAAGCTTTTCTGCTTTGGCCGTATCAATGCGGAGAATGTTGGCATGGGGGTAAGGGCTACGGAGCGCCTTGGCGTATAGCATCCGCGGGAATTGGAGGTCGGGGGCGTAGTTGACGGCACCGGTCACTTTTGCAAGTCCGCCAACCATCGTCACGTCCCTTCCCACCAATGCCATGCCAAAAACTCCTTTTTTAGTGGATCACCGCCGCGAGCGCACGACGCACAAGCACGCCGACGAGTTGCCGCTTATAACTGGCGGAACCGCGCAAGTCATCTATCGGGTCAACAACGCGGCTCGCTTCGGCACCGATCGTCTGCAAAACGGCTTCAGAGATTTCTTTGCCGCGCGCAAATTCTTCGGCGTGGTGCATGCGCACCGGCCGGGGCGAAACCGCGCCCACGACCAACCGAAGATCACGACATATGCCCTGTTCCATGCGTAGAAGTGCGGCGATCCCGGCGCATGGCCTCTCTTCGGAAGAACCGGTGGTGAACTTGATGTAGGTACCGCGCCAACTGTCTGGGGGCGGAACTACGAGCGCTGAAAGCAACTCTCCCGGTTGCAGCGCAGTCTCGTAACTGCCCAGCAAAAATTCCGATAACTTTATCTGGCGCGTGCCGGTGCCCCGCGTTAAATCCACGCTGGCATCCAGCGCCACGAGCGCTGTGGGAGGATCCGACTGATAGTCGCCGTGGGCCAAGTTGCCGCCGATAGTCGCCATGTTGCGGATACGGATATTCGCTACGAGGTGGCACGCCTCTGCTAACCACGGGTAGTATTGACACACGAGGGGAGAAGATTCGACGTCATAAATGCTCGTTAATGCGCCGATCCGAAGACCGCGTTGTCTATCATAGTCGATGCCGCTCATGCCGCCGATCTTTTTCAAATTGACGAGAGTTTTAGGAATGAAAATGCCGTGTTTGATGAGAGTCAGCAGCGCGGTGCCGCCAGCCAGCGCCTTGGCATCGCCGTCGTCGTTCAGTAGCGCGCACGCTTCTTCTAAAGTCTGCGGTTCGGCTAATTCAAAGCGTCGCATGTCAAATCGTTTTCATTTGAGCGGCAAGAATTTTCCCAACACTGCTGGAAGGTCCATCACAATGACTGGTAGTTATCACAAAGCCCGGCACTTTCAAGGCTAAATTGACGCGGCGCTTTCCGCGGTGTTATGACAGGAACAATCACGAAACCGCCGTCTGGGGGATTTTGTCCATGATTAAAATCGATGCCGATGCGCATGTACTCGAAACCGAAAAAACCTGGGAATACATGGAAGGTGCCGATCACAAATACCGGCCGCAGATTGTCGGCTGCACCGACGGTTCGTCGAATGACGAATACTGGCTGGTGGACGGTACCTTGCGGCTCAAGTCGCGCAATGTGGGCAAAAACACGCCAATGGAGTCGCGGGAATTGCGCGATGTCAGCGTGCGGCTCAAACACATGGATGAGCTCGGTATCGACATTCAAGTCATCTTTCCAACCATATTCATTATCCCTTTGACCCAACGGGCGGAGATCGAGTTGGCGCTCTGCCGCAGCTACAACCGGTGGATGGCCGATATTTGGCAACAGGCGCAGGAGCGCCTGCGTTGGGTCGCTGTGTTGCCGCTCTTCAGCATGGATAAGATTTTTGAGGAAGCAAAATCTGCCAAGGAAAACGGAGCGGTCGGTATTTTTCTCCGCGGCTCCGAGTGCGAGAAACTTTTGAGTGATAGCTACTTTTATCCGCTTTACGATGCCGCCACCCGGTTGGATCTGCCGATCTGCATTCACTCCGCCACCGGGAGCACTGCGTTGTTCGACTATTACAAATACGAGGCCATCGGTTTTGCAAAATTTAAACTGGTGATTGTCGGCGCCTTTCACAACTTGATTATGGACAAGATCCCTGAGCGCTTTCCCAAACTCAAAATCGCCTTCCTCGAAGTTAGCGCTCAGTGGCTACCTTATGTGCTCACGGATTTGGCTAAGCGCTATCATTTGCAGGGCCGCGAATTGCAGCCGAAAAGTTTGTTGTGTCAAAGCCGGTTTTATGTCGGCTGCGAAACCAGTGATGATCTGCCGTACATTATTAAAGCGGCTGGCGATGACAATCTGGTTGTCGGCACAGACTATGGCCACGCTGACAGCGCTACCGAACTTCGCGCGTTAGAAGGCATATGCAACGACCCGCGGCTGGATCCCGCGGTTGTCGCAAAGATCCTTTGCGACAACCCGCGGTCGCTATATAGCTTGTAACCAATCGCCCGAATCTAATTCGAGGTTCCTGGCATGAAATAGGCGAACGAGTCGACTAATGAAGATTTTGGTTACAGGCGGTCAAGGCAAAGTGGGTCGGTTTGTGGTGCAAGAGTTGGTGAACTCGGCTGCCGAAGTTACAGTGTTTGACCGAGTCCCAGGCCCCGAGCGTGGCGCGGTTAGGTATTTAGTTGGTGATATTCAGGACCTCGGTCAAGTGATGGAAGCGATGCACGGCGCTGACGCGGTGATTCATCTCGCAGCGATTCACAATCCCAACATCGCCACGGCGACGGTGACTTATCAGACCAACGTTATTGGCACCTTCAATGTCCATCACGCCGCTTTTCGCCTCGGTATAAAGCGTGTGGTTTCGGCGAGCAGTAACGCAATCGTAGGCTGGAGCTACAGCGACAATTTCGTGCCGGATTATTTGCCCGTGGACGAATATCACCCGCTCCGTCCTGAAGATCCTTACGGACTATCGAAAGAAATCGGTGAGACTATCGCGCGCTCCTACGCGCTAAAGGGGCTCGAAACTATCAGCCTACGCCCGAGCGGAGTGGTAGCGCCGGAAGAACTCGAAGAAATAAAAAAAACCGGCGGTCGCAAACCGTCAGGCTTTCAAGCCTACAGTTACATCGACGCCCGAGATCTGGCGTTAGCATTCCGCTTGGCAGTGGTGCGGCCGCTGCCAGGGGCGACCGTCATGTTTGTCGTTGCCGATGATAGCACCATCGCAGACCCCTTGTGTGAATTCTATCCCCGCATTAAGCCGAGCATCGGCGACAAGGCGAGCAAGCTCACTGGGAGCAGGGCCGCGTATGCTAACGCTCGTGCCAAAGAGCTACTGGGCTGGCAGCCAGTGTATTCCTGGCGTAATGATTGATCGTGATGGAGCCGGTTTTCGGACAGAGGAATGTCGAGCAGATTACCGGCTCGATTCCGGAAGATCGAAAATGTCGGCGAAGTTTGCACGCTGACGCAACCGTTAATGCTTCGCTAACTGCGTCAGTGAATCAGATCTTCTACTGTCGGACGTGTTTCGTAACACGGCGCGGTCCAACTTCGGCGCCATAGACGTTGCCCTTCGCGTCCACTGCCAAGCCTTCGGCTCCGCTGGTTCCCTTCAGTTCGAGAGGATCCGGAATGCGGTAAAGAACTTTGCCATCTTTGATTAGTTCCGATGCGAATTCCTCGCTTCCATCCCAGATGCGGTGCCACGCCATTCGATTCGGAATCCGTCACGTAGATCAGATCGTTTCGGATGTAAAGGCCGCTGGGGCGGCTGAATTGCTTCCATTCTCCGAGATATTTTCCGTCCTGATCGAGAATCTGGATTCGCATGTTGCCGCGGTCGGCGACAAAGAGTCGTCCGCCTGCATCCATCGCAATGTCATGCGCTCCTCTGAATTCTCCAGGCCCAGTGCCAAATTTGCCGAAGGACTTTATGAACTTGCCGTCCTTAGTGAATTTCGAAATGCGTGAGACGGTTTCCGGCGGCGCGTCAGGGTTCTGAGTGTGACCCTCTGAAATGAACAGATCGCCATTTGGCGCAATCACAATGCTGGTCGGTTGTGTCAGCGCTTCTGGAGGATTTCCGGCAACTCCGGGTTTTCCCAGAGTCAACAGTACTTTGCCATCAGGACTGAACTTAACGACGGTGTGGCCCTTTTGTTTCCCTACCGGAGACTTCGCAAGCTCCCGCTCGTTCGCCGATCGTTGGTCAACGACCCATACGTTGCCGTCTCGATCGATATAAATTTTGTGAGGAAAAATGAATATGCCAGCGCCGAAACTTTTCACGACGTTCCCCGCTGAATCAAACTTGAGAACGGGCGGCAGAGTTGAGCCGGCACAACTATCGTACTGAAACGCCGATGCTCCGGGTGGGGTCTCGGGATTGGCGCCGCAGCGGTCGGCAACCCACACCGATTGGCCATCGTTATCGATCGCAACCGCGCTTACTGCGCCCCAGCTTCGACCCTCGGGGAGTTTTCCCCACGGCGCGATCGTTTCGTACGGATTCGGCAGGTCATTTGTAGGTTGAACGTCGTCTTGAGTGTTTGCGGCGCCACCATAAAGAGCCAGTACCACAAGGAGGACGAAAGTCATCAACATCGGATCTTTTAGATGTAGATGGAGACGGAAACCGCGACATGGTTCTGCGTTTTCAAATCGCGGATACGTGAATCAAGTGCGGGGACACTTCTGGTTCGCTTACAGGACAGATTTCTATGGAGCTGCATCATTGGTTCCGTTCAATTACAACTGTACAGTGCAAGAAGAAACAATAAACTGTGCGCGCATGAAAAGACAAAGCCTTGCGCGGTATTCATTGGGTCTCATAAGGTCTGGGCTACGATTGAGACCTTCGCAATGCCACAAGGCGTACGCCGTAAGTTCAGCCTCCATCTAATACCTTGCTTGCGGGCAGAGCTGGACAGCTGCCCCCGATTGCGGCCCTGTCTGCGTGTGCGCACAGGCAGATAAGAAGCTTTTAATTAACTGGCTGTAGGATGGATCGAAGGTTATTGGGCTAGATCTCAGTTTCAACACGGAGAGTTCATGGAGCTGGAACCGGCACAGAGTTCTCCTAGGGCTTTCTCACTTCTTTCTTCTTGCTTCCTCCTTCTTCGGGACGCCTCTCTTTGAAGTGGGCCTGTTCGCCTTTACCGTTGACCACGAATCGCTCAAGTATTTCGACTGGCGATCGCTCTTTCCACCGATCGTCCACTTCGATAGTCACGACCCTCTGACCTTTGGCAGGCTCGACGCCGCTCCGCGGTACTGATATGCCTGGTTCATCCTGCGCTGATTCTGGCTCCCTCGACAGCGCAACGATGCTGCCATCTTCTCGATACAGAACGATGAGCTTCATCGTGTCTCCTCCTCGTTATCGCCGGTAGCGCGTCGGCGCGACGAAGACGGTAGGCCTCACCGTGATGGGCTCGCCGGAGTCATTGCGCAGTTGCACCCACAGCACCACGGTCTCGTGCGTACCCCACTTGTCTTGCCGCACGTCGTGCTCGATCCATTCCGAGACGATCGTCACTGTCCCGCGCCGGGTCGGCACGAACGACATTCGCTGCCAATGGCGCTCGTCGAAATCCCACTTGAACCACCATCTGGATTCACCGACGCCGAGCGTGAGGTCTTCGAAGTAGCCGACGTCGCCAGTGACATCGAGGTTATAGCCTGCGGCCATTTTTGAATTGCTTCGCGATCCGGGGGCCTAGCGACCTTCGGGAAATTCGAGCGGCCACTGCTAAGCGCGAGCGAGCCCTCCGTGGCCATTTTGGGCGAACCGTATCCGATAAGATGATCTTATGTCAAGCTCATGTACTGTACTGTTCTGGTTGTCTTTGTATCCCTTGGCGGACAAAACAACCGTCTCCCTAAAACGATCTTCGTTATCGGTAGCGCGTAGGTGCAACTCGTACAGCAGCCCGTCACAGCAAAGTCTGTTATCTTTCCGATAGCCACCGAGATGACAACTCCGAGATATCCGCCACTTGGGACACGTTCTGGCGAGATACTTTGCCATAGTTCATATTATTTTTTGGATGAAACTCGCCTAACGATCCCTCTGCTTATACATGCGGACACAAAGAGCTTGGGCACCAGAGGCGGAGAATTCTTCCTTCGTGGGACAACCCGTAGCTGTTTTGTATTGAACAGAAAGCACCCGTCCAGCCAGAGACGGGATCTCTTGGTGATTGCTAGGAGGAACCATAGTGTCGCCCCAGGCGTGTTCTGTCATTGTTCTACTTCTCTGCAAGATTCTCCAGCATCTCGGTCCCGTGGATCGCCACCATACTCGAAATCGAGAGTCCCGGTTACATGAGCAGAGGGTTTGTTTTCGAATGTTCATCGATCAACTGCACCCGCGACCCGAGCCTATTTGATGACGGCAATCGCTGGCCCGCCGCCGATTACCTATGAGAAGCTTGTTCGGTGCGATGAACAGAAGGACGCCGGTGCAGTTCCCTGCATTCTCTTTGATGCTCCGCGAGAAGTTGCGAGTGTTAGCAAGCGAAGAAAATCAGATTGTTAGCCCAGTTGATAATCACTGGGCGGGGGAAACCACATTATTACTGTAAGTATTGGTCAGTTCTAATGGTTTTCAGTTCGAAAATTCCGTGGTGCCCCCAAAGTTGCCCCCACGCCGCTGCTTCATGCCGGGCAGGCGCAGGTCGCCCGCGTACAACGCTTTGCCGGTGACCTTTTCCACGCCGTCCATGGGCGAACATTGCCTCCCACTGCTTCGATCTTGGTTGTCTGCGACACCGAAACACCATGAGACCGTGTCCTTGTTATCCGATCGAACCGACTCACTTCGCCGACACCGGTACGCTCTCGCGCGCGTGACTGCAGGAGTGGATCAAGAACTGGTACTCCTTTGCGCTCGAAGTCAACATCGGCATGGCTACGGTCTATCATCAATTCGTTGGCTTTTTCAAAAGACATCCGGTAAGGGGTAAGGATAATTCCGCTCTGACGCTTTGAACGGCTTAAACGATTTAAACGGCGAATTAAGCGCGCTACAACAGGCGGGCAAAGTCACTCATCGAACGGTCATAGAAAACCTAGTAGATGCGTGCGAGACAGAGCACCTGGCTACACCATCTGAGCTTATCCGGCGTGAGAGCTGAAGGCATTGCGTTGGCGTCATTGGAGTTGGACTCTTCGAGCCTGCATGCATCTTCACTTCCAAACTCTCTTTCCACTTGACAGCGAGTTGCGTTTTCTCTAGCGTGCGCTCGCCTGGAGGTGAAGGTAACATGGACCGGGGTGACCCAAAAAAATTATCCCATGCCGAAGCCAGAGCCTATACGGATTATCTTTACAGTCGCGTGGCAGAGCGCTGGCGGGAACGGATCACGAACCGACCGTTCATGCAAATGCTCTGTTCGGGGACTCTTTCCCGCGATGCCCTGCGGCTGTTCTTCAAGAACTGGGCTTCATTTACCATCGATATCAACACGCTGGAAT
>QHWY01000008.1:25734-26177 GCA_003223875.1 Acidobacteriota bacterium
AAACTCACGGACGAGCTGATTTATCCGAAGCCGCCGGGGCATATCCACGTCGTTCTTGAAACCGCCAGAGCGCTCGACATAAGCGAGGATGAGGTTTTCCTCGAGCCGATGGCGGCCGAGTTACGCAGCCTGATCGATTTCCGCAGGGCTCTCCTTTGGGAAGGCACCATTGCTGAAGTTTACGCGGCGGGCGCAACAGAAGAACAGATTGGCTACTGGTCTGCGGAATGCTTCAAGGTCGTCACGGCTCACTATGGCTTGACGCTTCAGCAAGCCGCCTATTTTTCCACTCACGAAGAAGCGGACCTGAAGGAATACCAGGGAGGCATCATAGGCCATGGCAGTTTCAGGCGCATGACGCTCGAACGCCTGCTCGAAGAAGGCGCGGAGACGCGTCCAGGTTACAGCCTCGAGTATTGCGCGATGACGTCGGTCGATCTCTA
>QHWY01000144.1 GCA_003223875.1 Acidobacteriota bacterium
GAAAATGAGGTGCGTCCCTACCAGCAAGGGGTTATCTATCTCAAGCAGGCTAATGCCGGCCCGAGTGCAGCTCGCAACACGGGCATCCGCCGGTCGAGGGGCACCTATATTGCTTTTCTGGATTGCGACGACGCCTGGTATCCAGATTATCTGGCGGAACAGCTCGCTGCGCTTCGCGCTGACCCCGGGCTCGATTTGGTCTATTGCGATGCCCTCCTGATCGGTGACACCCGCAGCGCCGGCAAAACGGCGATGGAAATCAATCCCTCGCGGGGAACCGTGACGCTCGAAAATCTTTTGAAACGCGATTGCAATGTGATTACTTCCGGCACCGTGGTCAGGCGCCAGTCTCTGTTGAATGCAGGTCTTTTCGACGAAAATCTTCGCTGCTGCGAGGACTACGACATGTGGGTGCGCATTGCGGATCGCGGCGCACGGATGGCTTATCAGTGTAAGGTTCTCGCCCTGCACCGCATTCATCCCAAAGCAGTCACTGCAAATAAAAGCTACTTCATCCGTTCGCAGATTGCAGTATTCACGAAAATAGGCCGGACTTTGCCGCTAATTACCCGTCATCAAGCAATCGTCCAGAAAGAGATTGCACGCTGCATGGCCAACCTTCAGTTGCATCGCAGCAGGGTCGAACTGATGGCGGGAAAATACAGCGAATCCGCGAAAGCGATGAGACTGGCTAATAACTATTTTCAGAGCAGCAGATTGCGACGCGTAGAGTGGATTATCCGCATCGCCCCTGGAGCCCTTCGGCTCCTCTATATCCACGTTTTCAATAGGAATTACCGGCCAGAGGTAAGCTGATTCAGCATGCGATTGGACGTCATTCTGCCGACCTTCAATCGGCACCAGCTTCTAAAACGTGCGCTAGACAGCTTGCTGGCCGCTGAAGTCCCTGCCGATTTAAGCGTGTTCGTAACGGTGGTGGATAACAACTCCAGCGATGCTACACGGGAGACGGTGGAGATTTACCAATCAAGATTTTGTGGGCGGCTCCGCTATGTATTTGAGAAGCTGCAAGGAAGGTCCTATGCTTTAAACGCAGGCATTCTCGCCACGAATGGCGATCTTATCGCCATGATCGATGACGACGAACAGGTTGATAGATCCTGGTTTCGCTGCATTTACCAAATGTTTTCAAGTGGCGACGTCGATTTCATTGGCGGTCCCTATGTCCCGCATTGGGGTGGCGCACCGCCACCGTGGCTGCCGCGCGATCACGGGGGAGTGATTGGGGTTGTAGATGCGGGATCGATGCACGCATATGGCACAAGCCACGCCGAGTTGATGGGCGGGAACGCTGTCGTGTCGCGAGCGGTACTGCAAAAAGTTGGCCTCTATTCGGTCGACTTGGGCCGCAAGGGGAAGCGCCCTTTAGCCGATGAAGATACCGACATGTATCGGCGTCTACTCGCGGCGGAGGCAAAAGGAATGTATGTCCCCGATCTGATTGTTTATCACTATATCCATCCTGAACGGCTGAGGAAACGATATTTTCGTGCGTGGCACTTCTGGCGCGGCGTTTCCTCCGGGGTTCTCGACCGGTGGCAGCCCAGGGAGGCAACGTATCTGCTGGGCATTCCGCGCTACCTTTTCGGAAGAGCTATTCGAGCCCTGTGGCGGATATTAAACGGGATCGTAAGCTTCAACAACAAACCTGCTGAGAATTTTGCTGACGAGCTCCAGATGTGGGACTTAGTTGGGTTCTTCTGCGGCAAGCACCTCTACGGCGCCACGTATTCATGGAGCGACCGCTATTGGGATCGCGGCTGTCGCTTCAGTCCGAAAAACTCGCGCCATCGCGTGCCGGAAAAGCCTACAAAATAGCGGAGCCGAAGCTCGTGGGAAAATGCCTCGTCGGGTCGATTGCCCAGACTAGACGCGATCCAGCCCAGCCCAGTGCGCAGCGCCTGCCGGTAGAAATGGGCCGGAACGCCGCAGATTCGGCCGATGTCCGATCGTTCTATCTCCTCATCACGCAATGCCGCATAAAACCGGCCGTGGCCTGCGTGCCAGCGGCGATGATAGCTTTTTTGCAACCGCTCCGGTTCGATCTCTGCGGTTACAATGATCTGAGGCGAGTAAAGCCCTTTGCGGTTGGCATGCCAAAGTCGGAGCAACATTTCATGGTCTTCAAGTGAACCGATGCCGTCCTTGACCCGTTGGAAATCTGTCTTGAACATTCCCAGTTCATCAAAGACCCGGCGGCGAAAGGCGAAGTTCGCGCCAATCAGGCAAAGCCTCTTGGCGGCATCGACATAGAACGATTGGTCGCCATAGTCGAGTAAGGCGAGCGGAGCCCAGTGTTCGCGAGTGAGCCACGGCGCTGGGGGTGAAACCCAACGTGGCAGAACCTTGCCTCCCAAGAAATCGATGCTGGGTTGGGCATCGAATTCCAGCTTAATCTGAGTTACCCAGTCGGGAGAGACGCGCACATCATCATCAGTGAAGGCGATAATCGGGGCGCACGCCGCCGCGATTCCGGCGTTTCGTCCGTACGAGAGACCTTGCTTCTCCTCGAAGAGGTAGCGCAATTTCCCCGGGTTGCATGTGACTAAAGACTGCACCAATTCCGCGGTTCCGTCGGAAGAGTTGTTATTGACGACCAAAACTTCGTAGTTCGGAGCAGCGGTGCTTTGCGCCAACAACGCCTGCAACGCCGGCGCAAGCAAGGAGCTGCGATTGTAGGTGCTGAGGACGACCGAGACGTCGGTTTGCATTTCCGGACTCTTAACTAGGGAATTAATTCTGGTTCATTTCATAAGTACCCAGGTTGTTTACAACTTAATATTAATTGAGTCGTTTGCCTTATTGCCGTCTGCGTAAGTACGCTTACCATGCCGCATATCCAGCAGCTGCTTCGTCTACTTCGTTCGATTCGGCGTAGGGTTCAGGGTCTGACGATACGAACTGATGTAGATTCGCGATCCTTTCGCGAATCGAATTTCGCCGGCTCAGAACCCAGTGTATCAATCAAAGCCGTAGTTCAGTGGTAGTTCCGCCACTTCGTTGCGCACCGTCCTCGCCCGGGTGTGGATTTGGGCGTAAGGGATGGGTGCACCATCGTGATCTCGACGGCATTAGCAGGACCGTCGCAAACTCAAGCAGTTACCAGTCAAGCTCTTGCACGAGCCCTTCTTGCGCTAAGCAGGGTGCGGGAAAGGCATGTGACGGTCACTGCTAGGAGGCGGAAAGTGGCAGTTTTTCGACGGATTTCTCTTCCCATTCTAGCCATCTCGGCCACTTTTCTGCTGCTGGTTCCATCTCTGGTTCCCGCGCACGCAAGCACTGATATCGTCTTATACGCTTCCAAGGCAACGGTACGAGCGGGCACGTGGGCGGTGGTTGCTGATGCAACGGCGGCTGGCGGTTACGCCATGGCAAACCCCAACCTGAGCTCGGCAAAGATTATGTCTCCTCAGGCCAGCCCGGCGAATTACTTTGAAATGACATTTCCCGCATATTCGGGGCAAGCGTATCATTTCTGGCTTCGCGGCAAGGCTGCGAACAATTCCTACGACAATGATTCGGTTTACGTGCAATTCTCCGACAGCGTGACCAGCCGCGGAACTGCGGTGGATCGTATTGGCACGACCTCGGGCGAAGCAGTTGTTCTGCAAGCATGCACGGGAGCTGCGGAGCAGGGATGGGGCTGGGCGGACAATGGCTGGTGCGGCTTAGGAAATAACATTTATTTTCAAACCACGGGCACGCACACCATCCGAGTACAGGTGCGGGAAGACGGGCTCTCGATTGACCAGGTGGTGTTGTCTCCCCAGAGCTACCTTTCGAGTGCCCCGGGAGCGCGGGTTAATGACACTACTATTCTGGCGGCAAACGCACCCGCGATCACAGCGCCAAGTGTCACGATTGCCAGCGATCCCAGCTCAGGATCTGCGCCGCTGGGCGTGAATTTCACAGCAAATGTCTCCGGTGCTTCATCACTCAGGTACAACTGGAACTTCGGCGACGGCCAGACGTCAAGCGAAGCGTTGCCCTCTCACGTGTATCAAAGCGCCGGAAATTACGTGGCCAAATTGACTGTCACGGACACTACTGGGGCTACCGCCAGTGCTTCCAGCCTCATTACGGTCAGCGGAACGGCTTCGAGCATCAAATTCCGGATCGTGGAAGCCAATATTTCATACGGGGGACATGGTACGGACAACATCATCAATCTAAATCGCACCACGGATTGGCTGGTGAAATTGAATCCTGACGTTGCTTCGCTGGTTGAGGCGATTGGAGGCTACAACGATCCTTCGCTCATTACTGGTCTCATGAAGCAGAAGACTGGACTCACCTGGTACAGCTATTACGTACCGAAGTATCCCGGCTGTGCTGAAGGAGTCATGATCCTTTCCAAATGGCCCATAGTTAGCACGGCGCAATACTTCATGAGCTATCAAATGCCAATCGCCGAAGCGACTCTCAGCGTGAACGGGAAGCTAATCAGTTTTTTCGCTACCCATTTTCAGTGGCCAAAAGATGCGAGCTCGGAACGGCAAGTGGAAGCGAACGAGCTGGTTGCCTTCGCCTCCAAGTTTCCTGAGCCGCGATTTATCGGCGGTGATTTCAATTCTCAGGTCGGTACTCCAGAAGTGGACATTATTCTCGAGCACTATTACGGTGGATGGGATACGGCGGTAAGCAAGGTCACGGCGACGGCTTATCCCGATAATCCCCCAAGCGTTTATACGCGAACGCGAAGAAGCCGCATTGATCAAGTGTTTTATTCCAAGGGAGCGACGAGCGTATCCGTGACCGCAGGATTCATTCCGGATCAGCGTGCCCCTGGTACCGCGGCTTTAGTGGTAGTCAAAATCGGCACGACCGACGATGAAGGAGTTAGACCCTCCGATCACAATTTCATGTCAGTCACATTTAACGTCAATTAGAGCACCCGCGAAGTGGTTTTTCGAGCAAGCTAAAGGCCAACGCCATGGGTTGCCCCTTCTTTCCTTCTGAATTTATTGATACGTATATCCGCCGGAAAGCGTGTTGCTCTGCCCATCAGGATTGAGCACTGTTACATCTGCATTTCCCGTACCGTTCCCCGCTGGGGGAGTGGTGGCGTAGATGTAGCTACCCGTAGTTGTCTGCACCGTGACCTTCTGCCCGCCCACGAATACCTTGGCGCCAAACACGAAGTTTGAGCCAGTAATGGTGATCGGAGTGCCACCACTGACGGTGCCCGTATTTGGTGAAACTGCGTTGATAGCTGGTGATGGGGCAGTGGTGTAAGTGTAGCCACCAGGCAACGTGTTGCTGCCGCTTCCGCTGTCAATGACGCCAGTAGCAGGATCAATGTTGGTGACCACAACGTCGGCAGCCCCAACGACATGAGCGGGCGTTGTGGCCAGAACGGTTGTTCCGTTCACCACAGCAATCGTAGTCGCCATGGACCCGCCGAACGTCACAATCGCTCCTTTGTTGAATCCCGTACCGGTGATGGTGACCGTAGTGCCTCCGTTAAGCGTACCGCTCGGGGGCGAAACCGAAGCCACAGTGGGGGGCGCCGGCGGATCGGCATACGTATAAGCCGCCTTCAATGTGCCATTTTGGCCATTTCTCGTAACTACAACGTCGGCGGGGGGCCCGGGATTGCCAGCAGGCGTCGTGACGTTGATTGAGACGGGATTGCTACTGATCACTTTGGCCGGAGCTCCGCCAAACGTAACCGTAGCTCCAGAACCCAGATTGATTCCCGTGATGACCACTGCGTCGCCACCTGCGGGAGAACCTGTGGCGGGCGAGAGCAGGTTTAATCTGGGCGCCATTGATACCACCGGCGCAATGAAGGTAAACGCGCTGGAGAGCGTGCCTGTGTCTCCTGCCTTGTTGATGACGGTGACGCCGGTCGTACCGCCCGCATGCGGAGGAGTCGTGGCCGTGATCGTCGTGCTGTTCACGACGACAACATTGGTGGCGGTCGCAAAGCCGAAACTGACAGTTGCGCCTGCCGCAACATTTGTTCCGGTAATCGTAACTGCGGTTCCACCCGAGGAGGGTCCGGAGGTGGGAGTAATCGAGCTCACCATGGCGCCGGTTCCCGGGGTGCTCGCTGCAGTAGTAAACGACCAAATTGGACCAGCAGCAGTGAGATTGGCCATGGTTTTTGAAACGATCTTCCAGCGGTACGTTGTTCCCGGTGTCAGACCTGACACTTTGAAAGTTTCGGGCGTGAGAGGTCCACTGGGATCCTCCGGCTGCCCTGTGACAACATTCGAGGCGATCAACGGCGGATTGCTCGCGGTGCCAAAATAAATGTCGTATTGCTGGGCCCACGGACCGCCTTCCCAAATCAGAGTGACACTCGTTGAGGTTGAAGTGGCGCCGTTTACCGGGTTCTTGTAGCCGGGAACACCAGGTCCCAAGGGCACGAAAGCCTTGTATTCCGTTTTTGAGTTCCAACGGCGCTCAAATTGATTCTGAAACCACTGGAGGAACCATGGCTTTTGGGGAGACGCATAAAAGCAGGCCTTTGACGTGTATGCCGCAAGCTGTGCACTGCAGGGGAAATAATTATGCTCCTGCTGGATGTTGAAGGAAGGCGTGGTCCAATTCGAAGAACCGAAGATCGTCATCGCCTGTCCGTACAACAGCAGCGACTTTTCATGGTTCTGGCCCTGATGCTTGGTGATTTTCAGCGGGATGCCTGCCATGAACAGCCGATCTACGTTGTAGGAATCCCACACACGAGCGGGATTGCGGTATTCCGAGGAGTCGACAATCATGCGAATGGGGAGGCCGTGAATGGTAAATGCACTGATGGTTGTATCCGTGATGGCGGCGTTCGTAATGCGGAACATATCGATATCCAGCTTCACCTTTTCCGCATTAATGGCGCCCTGTGACCGAGTTCCGTAATTGTTCTGCCAAACCGCAGTAGGCAGAAAATCCATCTCGGGATCGATCAGGTATTTTGGATAGGCGCGGGTGAGTGTAAGGCCGGAGGTGTTCGCGTAGTCCGTGAAGCTTACTGTGTCCGTCCACCAATCATCATATTTGGTGCGGAAACCGTTAACTACATTTGCGTCATCCGAGAAATAGATGGCCTCATCGGTGTAATTTACGTATGGGGTGAAGGGCTTGAGTTCCGCTGCGCTGTAATTGGCGCCACTGAATTGCACCACGCCCTGGCCAGAGAACAACATCATTTTCCAGTGCAGGATTCCATTCGCCACCCTCTGCCGCATTTGAAATCCATCGGAAGCTAGTGTGTTAAGAATGTTCGTATTTGTCGGATGTCCTTCGTCTGCCCGGGGGTCCACCAGCATACGGACGGTAACGCCTCGCTGCTTAGCCGCAATCAACGCATTCGAGATGTTCGTGTCATCCATGAACCAGAAAGCTAGATCGATTTCCTTGTTTTCATTCTTAATAAACTGAAGCAGGGGCGCGCGGCAGTCTTCAAACGAAGCATCACAAAGCCGCTCTGTGGCCGACGCGGACGCGATTAAGGAGAGGAGTAATGCCAACGCGAACAGCGGTGTCCAAGCTTTCTTTACGATCATAAAGCACTTACAACAGAATTTTGGAATCTACTTTTCAGGTGGCGCGAGTCCGACAGCGGGGATTCTCCTCTGTATCGGTAAACCCCCGCCTTAGGAGAACCCGATGTCTATCGCCCTAAACGTCTACAAGCTTATGCTGCGCGCTGGGTTCCAGCTTGGACATCGATTACAGAGGCAATCAACGCATCATTTGCACCGGCAGTCATCGCGACTCAAACAGATTGCGCAAAAGTGGGAAAATCTTTCCTCTTTTATGGAGGATTTACATAGGAAGAGATAACTCCATCAATTCGTAAAGCTCAGATACTGCTCGCCCGGTCGCTGTGCCGGGCTTGTAGAACAACTCCTGGGAAACCACTCTGCGCCGCGCGGAAAGCCGATTCGGATCTGATAGCGAATATTCTACAGCAGAGACTGCCTGTGGAACACTCCGAACGCTAGTGGAGGCTTCGGCCAGCAGAGCTACGTAATCGGGGTGAATATTGGTGCTGGCAAGCAGTTCGGGCATCTCGACGC
>QHWY01000469.1 GCA_003223875.1 Acidobacteriota bacterium
AGCGGCGAAGCCACGGAACCCCGCGGCGTTCCCACCTTCGTTCCAGCCCTTCTCGATATCGATGATCTTGACGACTTCAGGCGCTTCTGGATTCAAAGATTGACTTTCCCCGGGATACATCGAGTTTAACGCTCGAATTTGCCGACATCGGCCAGTTCGCGTTTGATGCTTAATGATCGTTGAAGATCTAGGTTTTCTTCTGTTTGGGCGCGTTGAACGAGGCGATGCATATAGCTCACCCCTTTCGCCCCGAAGTAAATCATTTCAGCTGTGAGAATAGCCGTGCTAGCGAGTACGTAACCGATTCCGAGTGCTTCATAGATGCTCATTTCGTTGTTCTCCTATAGGTTCTTGGGACTTCCGGGCTTCAAAGGCGTGTCCACCAATCAAGCCCATAGACTCTGGACACGCAAGAGACTCAGCCCAGGGCATCCGCAGGTGGAAGACGCAATTCTTTGACCGATCATAATCTGTTGCTTTTTAAAGGAACCTTGCGGTTGCGATGTCATGACACCAACCTACCTTGCGCCGTGAACCGTCGGTACGGTGACACTCGAAAGGTCACCAAACGAAATACCAGGGAACGGTACACACAGTGAAAAACTATCCCTAGATGAGAACGCCCAAATTTACTGCGGTGTCGAGCGTCTTCAACGCAACATCACGCTGCAACTGTCGAGCGCTCGGAACACGACTCGACCGAAACTGTCAGTTTTGTCGCGAGAGTCTAATCGCGCTAGGTGCAGCTGCGGTTCGTTTGATGTATTCCTTCAATTTGTCGGGGTCACGCAATTTTTTACCGAACCTGGTATGAACACGTTTCTGATAACAATATGCAAGCCGGTCCGGAGGAGTTTTCGGGGGTCACGTCACGACGACATATAAAATGTCAACATGTAGCGATTACGCTGCGTTGCCTTCAGATTCAGGATTTTCCGATGATGTAGTGGTTGATTGATTGAAGTAGATGTACAGAACACGTGCGCAAATGTGGCATCGCCGAAGGTGCTCTTGCTCCCACTCTCCCGGTCTAATGCGTGCGCCCGCAAGATCCTGTAGCCGGCGATTCTCGATATGCGTCACAAATTGTTGTTTGTCCGTTTCCATAGGCACTCGGCGACATCACGTACGCCGCGTGTACCACAGCATAAATGTGTCCAATCCGCGCAACAATGTATTTCAAAGGGTTAGGCCAGTCCGATTTACCACTCGGACGCAAAATGTCATTCAACCGGCCCAAAAGTGTGATGTTCATCGTAGTGCGCCCGAAAGATGCATGGGCTTCAACTAACGATAAGACTCGCGAGTTCCAGATACTTCTCGCGCTACCTGGCTTATTACTTCTTTAGTTGCAGCGACTACGTTCGAATCATGTTCGAGGACGAGTTTGTTGAGATGGAACGGAAGGTAGGATCCTTGAACAGTGCCTCGTATCTCTGTCGCAATGTCACCTTGGAGCTAAACCGGGAAATAGACGATTTTGGGAGGGTTTATCAGAGTCGCGCTATCGAACAACTGAGGACTCGCAAACACGTTGGAGACTTCCTTCTTACCTTCTGCTGTCGGTTCCGGGAAATGGAAAGAGAATTTTCGGACGAGTTGATTTTTATCCAGCCGAGCTGTTTCGGAGGTGATACCAAAGCAGCCAATGTGATTTTCCCTAGTCACTCGTATGCGAATCTCGTGCTCAAGACTTCGCCGCCACTGCCCCGCCCCTTCATAGTTGGAAGGTCATACCGCCTTTCTTCAACCACCACGATTTTCAGTACTGCGACAAAAAAGAAGATTACGTCCTGTTCTTAGGCAGGATGCAGGACTGTAAGGGGGCGACCATCATTCTGGATTTGGCCAAGTCCCATCCGGAGAAGCGTTTTGTCCTTGCCGGCTATTCCGAAGGGAGTCGAGAGGACCGTCTCCGGATTGACGATCGCCTCTACGATTTAACCGGCTATCCCAATGTAAAACACGTGGGGCACGCGAAGCCGGAGTTGCGACGTGAATTTTTGTCCAAAGCAAAATGCCTGATTCAGCCGTCCAGGTATAAAGAACCGTTTGGCTTCAACGTCATCGAAGCCTATCTGAGCGGCACTCCTGTGATTACGACCAATTGGGGTGCGTTCCTTGAAACCGTGAAGCCCGAAGCGACGGGATTTAAGTGTTCATCCTGGGGTGAGTTCGACGATGCATTGAAGCGCATTTGCCAAATCAGGCCGGAGAGGTGTCTTGCGGAAGGTCTCTTGTACACGGAACAGAATTTGTATTTCCAATATTTAAGGTACTTTCAAGAATTGCGACTTGAGACTTGCCACATGCGCATCGCCGCTCTCCAAAAGACGAAAAAGAAGAAAGGGCGCGCCGCTTTAAAGGTGAGGAAGATGGACGTTGTGGAGGCCCACCACAGACACTGATCGATCTCCGGAAGGATCTTCGAGGGATTTTCACGCGCTGGCGTCGCGGAGTCTTTCGGCCTATCTGGTCTATCAACTCCTCAATGCCGATGCGCAGAACAAAGCGGCCGCGTACAGCAACAATCCGGATATCCGTTTCGAATACACGGTTATTTCCAATATTTATTCCGCAGGTCTGCCGCCGCTTGAAGCCGGCAGTGTGGTTGCCGAAAGATTCATCGCACGTGAGAGAACTATGGATCCGATGGATGAGGTTTTCCGAACCACAAACGGTATGCGATAAGGATTACGCATCAGACTGATGGCAAGAACCATCAAAATGATGGTCGCAGGTCTGTCTGCGCCGACGCCCTGCCCACGAACCTGAATTTGATCAAAGCGAGGAACAAGGACCCGGCGCGCGTCACCGAGAGGACGTCATATACTATTGAGTCGTCAAACACTCGCTCAACGCGTCGGACTCTGGCGCCAACCCCACCCACTGGATCCCGTCAGATGTGGCCACTCACGTGCACTCGAAAGTCGCATTTGAGTTGAAACGGGGGGCGAGCATGATCCGAATAAGAGTTGAATACGATGCATACAATCGAAAATTCAAACTTCTTGACCGAGAGTTTGGATCGGTGCTTGACGACGGTGCGGTATATCAGTTGTCAGTACCTATAACATTGGTTGGACTCGAAGAGGGGGATGAGCTCACGATCCTTCCGTCGCCAAACAGGTCGAGACTTTCATCAAAGTTTTCATAGGGAGTGGAGCAAAAATGGATGTTCTCCGAAGAAGATAGGCTGAGAACGAGAGTCCGGCTGCATACAGAGGCGGCGCATGCATAGTCCGGCACATCGGAAGATAGGTGAAACAGCACAGCGCCCCTCGAATGCTGAACATCGAAACGATGCGATCTCCGGCAGCCAACATCGACAGCCCGACACGAGGAAGTGGATGGTACTGCAATTTTCCCGGAAAAATTTCTCATCCGGATAACCCGAAAATCCGGTTTTGTGCGGCTCCGTGGCCGCATCTCCGCCCACGCCCCTGAGAAACACCTCCTTTGATTCTCCTACGCTTGGCTCTGCGTGCCGTTTCGCGCCATGCAGTAGCGAATCCGTTATTTGGACACTACGCTCGTTAACTCGGCGCCTCAGTTCATCCCCAAAGTTGAGCAGAAACGTGACGTGATTTTGCTGTTGCCTACGAACGGGTGAGGTAGTACTGAATTGCGGGAGTAATAATCAGCGACAGCACCATCGAAATCGAAATGCCGCCGATTACAGCGATCGCGAGAGGCTGAAGCATCTGTGACCCCGCGCCGATTGCCAACGCCAAAGGAAGCATGCCGGCGACGGCGGCGAGCGCCGTCATGACGATCGGCCGAAGCCGTCGGCG
>QHWY01000138.1 GCA_003223875.1 Acidobacteriota bacterium
GATGAAGGTCCTCCCGAATCGATGTCGCCGCCGTCGCGATGCATACCCGGTCGAGATAAGTCACGACCGAAAGGGTAAAAGCAAAGCGCAATAAGGTGAACCGCGCGCGCGACGGCTTCATGTGCGGAGTATACGGGCATTCCCTCTCCCTCCGGGAGAGGATAGGGTGAAACGCCGCCGTTTCACCACGGATCCCGGTTCGTTAACGAAATCTCTTGCCGGGTTCAGAGACATGACGATCCGGCGTTACTTTCCGCACGCCTCTTCGGGTGGGCGTTGCTCAACTTATGGGTAGTGACTCAGTTTGAAAATTGCGGGGTTTCCCAACTGTAGCGGCGCTCTATGGAGACATTGATGAGCGCCGCGCGTGCAGCAGTCTAGACATCGCCGGCGGTCATTTCTTGAGGCTGCGCGCTGCCGCGCTTGCGCTTCGCGGACCGCCGCTACAGATGAAACTGAGTCACCACCAACTTATGGGCAAAGCTGCGTTTTGTCTGCTAATTCTGCTATCTTTGCGCGATGGCATACCGGCGCTTTGTGGCGATCTGTCTCCTCGTGTGCGGTATCGTCGCGCTCGCTCTTGCCCAGCAATCATCCATCACGGCGGAATCCCTTCGAACCTGGCTGACATACCTCGCATCCGACGAACTCGAAGGCCGCGCGACATTCTCCGAAGGCCTCGGCCTAGCAGGCGCATACATTGCGGATCAACTGAAAGAGGCAGGCGTGAAGCCGGGAGGTGATCAGGGAACATACTTCCAGCGCGTTGAAGTTCTCGGAATCAAGAGTACCAACCACTCGTCAGTGACGATTGACGTCAATGGTCAAAAGAGGACATTCAACGATGGAGAGGGTGTCACCTTTGCGCGAAACGTCGGCGGAAAACGCGTGTTTACGATCCACGAGGTCGAGTTTGCCGGGTATGGCCTTGATCTAAATCAACAACACAACGATTACGACGGTCTCGATGTCAAAGGGAAGGCCGTGGTGTGGCTGGGTCCGCGAGGACCGCGCGGAACGGACGAGCGGCAATCCGGCCGGCTGCTGCGCAGCCGTGCGGCTTTTGCTGTTGACGAGATGGGGGCTGCGGCTGTCATCGGGCCGCAAGCCGAAATCGGCGGCCAGCGCGGTGGCGGCCGCGGAGCCGCGCCCGCTGCAGACTTTACGACTGCCGCTCGGCTCGACTCGCCTTTGCCTGCAAGCGTCACAGCCACCGACGACTTCTTGGAATTTCTGTTCAGCGGATCGGAAATAAAATACGAGGCGCTGAAAGCCAAAGCTCAACAACAGGAGGATCTGCCGAGATTTACCCTTACCGGAGTCACGCTCACTTTCAATCTTGACGCGGATTATCAGGTCGTGAACACACGGTATACGCGCAATGTGATCGGGATTGTGGAAGGAGCGGATGCCCGCCTAAAGGACAGGCACGTCGCCTTCGGAGCACATTACGATCACTTGGGTTACTTGCAAGGCGACCTACCCGCAGGGCGAACCGATCGAATTTACAATGGCGCCGATGACGACGGATCCGGAACCGCGGCTCTCATTGGCTTGGCCCGAACTTTTGCTCGCGCTCCAAAGACAAAGCGTTCGCTGATTTTCATTTGGCACGCCGGCGAGGAGCTCGGCATGCACGGGTCGAAATATTTTACGGATCATCCAACCGTACCCCTCGACAAAATCATCGCGCAGCTCAACATGGACATGATCGGACGCAACCACGACAATCTCGCATTGGAATCGAATACCGTTTATGTGGTGGGTTCGGATCGGATCAGCAGCGAACTTCACCAAATATTACTCGGGGCGAATGCCGGCCTGGCAAAGCCGATGACGCTCAATTATCGATTGAACGAGCCTACGGACCCTGAACGTGTCTACTATCGCAGCGACCACTACAGCTACGCCGCGAAAGGAATCCCGATCGTCTTCTTCACGACTTTCCTTCACCCGGACTACCACCGCGTTACCGATTCGGTCGAGAAAATCGAGTTTGAGAAACTCGCCCATATCGCGCAACTCGTTTACGAGACCGGCCGCCGCATCGCTAATCTGGATCACGACCCGGTCCGCGATTTCAAAGGGCCGCACTTGGCGGTGGGTTCGGCAGCGAACTAGTTTCGTATTACAATCGCAGGGCATGAAGTATAGATTCCTCTTCGTGACCAAGTTCATTGTGGTCCTGGCATCCGCAAATGTTTTTGGTCAACAACGGGGCGAGGCTCCCCAGCCGCCCCAAACACCGCGGGCGATGGCGCCAATCGATTTGACGGGTTATTGGGTATCGATTGTCACCGAAGACTGGCGTTTCCGGATGGTCACCCCGCCGAAAGGGGATTTTGCGAGCGTGCCTTTAAACCCGGAAGGCATTCGCGTGGGCAATCAGTGGGATCCCGCCAAAGACGAAGCAGCGGGTGAGCAATGCAAATCTTACGGTGCTCCCGCGATTATGCGCGTGCCGGGACGAGTGCATATCACATGGGAGAGCGACGCGATATTAAAGGTCGAAATGGACGCCGGCCAACAAACGCGGCTCTTTCATTTCGGCGAGTTTCAACCGCCTGCCGGTCCGCGGACCTGGCAGGGGAATTCTGTGGCATCATGGGAAATGGCTGGCGCGGGCCGCGGCCGCGGCGCAGCGGCCGGCGGTTCTTTGAAGGTTGTGACGACGGGGATGCGTGCGGGATACCTGAGAAAGAACGGCGTTCCGTACAGTGAAAAAGCGGTTGTGACGGAGTATTACGATCGCACCATCGAGCCGAACGGCGATACCTGGCTCGTTGTCACGACCGTCGTCAATGATCCAACGTACCTCAATCAGGAATTCATCACGAGCACGCATTTTAGAAAACAGGCAGATGCTGCCGGATGGAATCCTCAGCCGTGTAGTGCGAGGTAGTTGATGACACGCAACTCCCCTCCTAAGTTAGGAGGGGTGGCTTCGCGAACCGCGAAGCGCGAGCTCGCGCGAAGCGCAAGCGCGATAGCGCGCAGCCTCAAGAAATAGGGCGAAGCCTCAAAAGAAGTGAGCGAAGACGGGGTGGTTCCAAATGGGAACCACCCCGCCTCGCTTCGCTCGGCACCCCTCCTAACTTAGGAGGGGAGGAGGTCGGTATGAGCATGATCACTCTGAAGGTCAACGGCCGTACACACATGCTGGACGTGGATCCAGCGACGCCGCTGCTATACATACTCAGCGACGATCTGGCGCTCCGCGGCCCGAAGTTTGGCTGCGGTCTCGGCCAATGCGGTTGCTGTACCGTCATTATTAAAGGTCAGGCGGTCCGGTCCTGCGTCACTCCGGTTTCTAGTGTCGCCGGAGCGGAGATCACGACCCTCGAGGGATTGGGATCGAGTGCGAAGCCGCACCCAATTCAAAAAGCCTTCATCGATGAACAGGCCGTGCAGTGTGGCTTTTGCCTGAGCGGCGTGATCATGACGGCGAAGGCCCTCCTGGACCGGAATCCCAAGGCATCCGATGCCGATATTCAGCAGGCGCTGTCCGGCGTCCTTTGCCGGTGCCACACGCATACGCGCATGGTGCGGGCGATTAAACGCTACGCCCAGGGGGTGAAGGCATGAATTGCATCAATCCCATCAGTCGACGTACTTTCCTGAAAACCAGTGGCGCTTTGGTCGTGACCTTCAGCCTGGCGCCCGAATCCGTGTTCTCCCAGCGCCTCGATGGAGCAAGCAGCAATCAGGTGGACGGCTGGCTTTCCGTCAATGCCGATGGCAGCGTCACCGCTTTTACCGGCAAATGCGAGCTGGGCCATGGGCTCTACACCGCGCAGACCCAACTGGTGGCCGAAGAGCTTTCCGTCCCGGTCAATCGTGTGAAGCTGATTCAATGCGACACCGAAATTACTCCGGATCAAGGAACCACTTCCGGAGCGCAATCGCATCCGACGAACTTCAATCACGGTTCATTGGCTCTCGCGTGCGCAACGGCGCGGGAAGCGCTCACCCGTCTTGCCGCGACTCGTCTTGGTCTCCCCGCTGATCGACTTGGCGTCAAGGATGGCGTTATCAGCGCGAAAACGGATCCTTCCCAGAAAGTCAGTTACGGCGAGCTTATCGGCGGAAAGAAATTCAATCTGACTCTGGATACTCGGGCGAAAAGGAAGCCCGCGGCCGAATGGACAATCCTCGGAACTCCCGTGCCGCGCATTGAAATACCCGCCATGGCGACAGGCGAGTTCGAATACGTTCACAACGTGCGTGTGCCTGCAATGCTTTATGGGCAGGTCGTCCGGCCTCCGGCAGTCGGATCGACTCTGGTGAGTGTCGATGAAAATTCGGTGATCGGCCTTCCCGGGGTCGTGAAGGTCGTTGTGAAAAAGAATTTCCTCGGCGTGGTTGCTGAGAAGCCGTGGCAAGCCATTCAAGCTGCGAATAAGCTGAAAGCCGTGTGGACGCCCGGCACCGGATTGCCCAAACACAGCGAGATCCATGACTACTTGCGAAACAAGAAGCCGACGCGGGACACCTATGCCGTGAACTCAAAAGATGTCGACGAGAAGCTCTCGAGCGCGGTGAAGGTCATGAAGTCGACTTATTTCTATCCATACCAAATGCACGGCTCGATTGGGAGTTCGTGCGCGGTTGCGGATGTACAGAACGGGAAGGCAACGGTGTGGTCCGCGAGCCAAGCGGTATATCCGCTCCGCAACACCGTAGCCATGGTGCTTGGACTACAACCTGAAAATGTCCACATCATTTTCAAAATGGGATCGGGTTGTTATGGATGTAACGGTGCGGATACGGTTTCCTATGACGCCGCGCTTCTCTCTCAAGCTGTTGGAAGGCCGGTTCGCGTGCAGCTTACGCGAAAGGACGAGATGGCGTGGGAAAACTACGGCCTCGCTTTTGTGATCGACCAGCGTATCGGTGTCGATGAGAACGGGACGATCATCGCCTGGGATTACGAAGCGTGGTCGCCGACATTGGGCAACCGTCCCGGGATGACGAATCCGGGAAATGTTGTTACCGGATTCCTTGCGGGTTTTCCGCCGGCTGCATTCGCGGCGCGGACACCTGCTCCGGATCCGACCAACTTTGCGAACAACAATAACGCCGTGCCTTCTTATGTAACCGGCACGGTCAATGGAAACAGCGGTGGTACGGGCAATGTCCGCAGCCAGCGCGTTCTGTCGCGCGATGTTGTGTCGCCGTTCTGGACCGGCCCGCTACGCTCGCCCGCGCGGTTACAGAATACATTTGCTCACGAATCGTTCATCGATGAAGTCGCAGCGGAATTGAAGGCCGATCCCGTGGAGTACCGGTTGCGTCACTTGAGCGATACACGGTTGATGGACGTGGTAAAGGGAGCATCCAAAGCGGCGAACTGGGACTCGCGCCCGTCACCGCGGAACGGTGCGCGCCGCGGTGGCATTTCGAGCGGCAGAGGAATCGCTTGTGTCTTATACGAAGGCGATAACGGCTATTGCGCCGTCGTCGCGGAAGTGGACGTTCATCAGGACACCGGCCGCGTTGCCGTGAAGCGGCTGGTCATCGCGAATGACGTGGGTCCGATTTCGAATCCCGATGGATTGAGAAATCAGCTCGAGGGAGGCGCGCTGCATGGCGTGAGCCGCACTCTCAGTGAAGAAGTCACGTGGGACGATCAGAAGGTAACCTCCATCGACTGGCGGACGTATCGTCCTCTGCCGGTGGGTGCTGAAATTCCGAAGATCGAAACCGTGCTGATCAATCGTCCCGACGCTCCTGCGGCCGGAGCCGGTGAAACCGCTGTTACGGTCGTGGCTGCAGCCATCGGCAACGCGATTTTTGACGCGACGGGGATTCGCCTCCGTCAGGTTCCTTTCACACCCGAGCGGGTGAAGGCCGCGCTCGGGAAGATTGGTTGATGAGAATCATTCCCCTCCTCGCAGAGGAGGGGTGGCGCGTAGCGCCGGGGTGGTCAGTTCGGCCGAAATGTGTTCCCGGTCTTCTCTTGAGGCTTCGCCCTAGCGGGCTCGCGCTTCGCGCCCTCCTCTGCGAGGAGGCTTTGCACAAAAAGTGCATGATGTCGGGCTCTTCCGCTGTAGCGGCGGCCTATGAATTTGTGAATGAATTGATGACACGCAACTCCCCTCCTAAGTTAGGAGGGGAGCCTGCGAGGACAAAGTCCGAGCAGGCGGGGTGGTTCCCCTGCCGTTACTGGCAGTTGAGGGAACCACCCCGCCCTCGCTTACGCTCGGGCTCCCCTCCTAACTTAGGAGGGGAGTGCCCGCACTCCAATTCATTCACAGCTCCTATGACCGCCGACAATACAGCAATTTGCGAGATCGCCGGCGGTCATTTCTTGAGGCTGCGCGCTATCGCGCTTGCGCTTCGCGGACCGCCGCTACAGCGGCCATTCTCGACTTTCTGTGCAAAGCCCCGTGAGGAGGGGAATTGCTTGAATCAGAATGCCCTAGGAGGATCGATGAGCTTGCGATGGAAACAATTAATACTTACTGGTGCCGTAGTGTGGCTGATCAGCATCGTATTCGTTACGAGTGGCGTGAATTTGACTGGACGTTCATCGAATCCTTCCTTTGTTCGCCCAACCGGCATGGCCCTGGCGCAAGGTCAGGCTCCCGCAAGGCCCCAGATGGCGGAAGAGGCATTCAAGAACATCCAGGTGTTGAAGGGCATCCCTGTAGATGAGTTCATGGGGACTATGGGCCTTTTTTCTGCCGCCCTGAGCGTGTGCTGTGGCGACTGCCATACCGGGGCCGGTGGTTCCAACCCAAGATGGGAAGCCGACCCTCCGCGCAAGCAGGTTGCGCGACGCATGGTGCAGATGGTGAATGCTATTAATCGCGACAATTTCGGCGGACGCAACGTCGTGACGTGCTGGACCTGCCATCGCGGCAGTCAAAGCCCCTCGGCCACTCCTCCGATTGATCTGGTCTACGGTGAGCCCATCCTCTATCCTGCCGACGTCCTGCCGCCTGCTGCTGCCGGCAGTGTCCCGACTGCCGATCAGATTTTCGACAAATACACTCAGGCACTCGGTGGTCCCCAACGGCTGGCTGCGTTGACCAGTTACGTTGCGAAGGGTACGAGCATGTTGTTTGGTGAGGTCAATACGGACCCAACGGAAATCTATGCGAAAGCCCCGAACCAACTCGCGATGATCGTCCATCAGCGTGAAGGCGACCTTGTAAGGACTTTCGATGGCCGGACCGGATGGGTCATGCTGCCACTGACCGTCGTCGGGCTGTATCCCCTGAATGGCAGTGCGTTGGAAGGCGCGAAGCTGGATGCACAATTGTCCTTTCCTGCGGGAATCAAGCAGTCCATACCGAATTGGCGTGTCAGTTTCCCCGGCACGATTGAAGGCCGGGACGTTTACGTCGTTCAGGGCACGGGTGCGAACGGCATGATCGCGACCTTTTATTTCGACAAGCAATCCGGCCTGCTGCGACGCGTCATACGCTATGCCACTTCAGCGATGGGGCGTGTCCCTACACAATGGGACTATTCGGATTATCGTCCGGTCGCCGGAGTCATGATGCCATTCAAGTTCACGTTGGGATGGATCAGCGGGCGCGAGGAGTACACGCTGACCGAAATTCAGCCCAATGTCGCAATTGACGCCGGAAAGTTTGCAAAGCCAACTCCGCGCGGCACAAAATAAAAGGGGAAATACATTCCCCTCCTCGCAGGGACTTTGGGCACTGTAGCGGCGGTCTATGACCGCCGGCGATGTCGCAAGTTGCTGGACTGTCGGCGGTCACAGACCGCCGCTACAGTGCAGAGCCCTCGCAGAGGAGGGGAATAATTAAACGACTACGATGGAATTTTTGTTGCGGTTGGAGCAGATGGGGTTCTCAAAATGGGTTCGTGAATCGAGCTCCATATTTGCCTTCCCGAGCGTTCTTCTCCTTCACACGATTGGAATGGGCGTCGTTGTGGGAATTAATGCCGGAATCGATCTCCGCATTCTTGGAATCGCGCCGGCATTGCCCCTGGCGCCAATGGAACGATTTTTACCTTTGTTGTGGCTTGGTTTTTGGGTCAACGCGGCTACCGGTATTGTGCT
>QHWY01000009.1 GCA_003223875.1 Acidobacteriota bacterium
TGAGTTGCAGGCAAACTGACGAAATTCGGGCCGAACTACGGGAACTGCGAATCCTCGTTGACAACTTGGTCAACGGTCGTACTCTCACTCAACGTCCTCCCAGCGGCGCACAGGCACAGATTGCTGCCGCCACAATAAAGGTCGATGTTGGGAATAGCCCTTTGTTGGGTTCTAAGGAGGCGGCGGTGACAATCGTCGAATTCACAGATTTTCAGTGTCCTTACTGTAACCAGTTTTTTCTGCAAACATTCCCGGAGCTGAAAAAAAACTATATCGACTCGGGAAAAGTGCGCTTTTTCAATATGGATTTTCCGCTAAATATACACGGAAATGCTTTGCGGGCAGCGCAAGCTGGGAGATGTGCTGGGGACCAGAATCTCTTTTGGCCCATGCATGATCGGATGCAGAGTAATCCCCAGCAGTTGGAATTAAAGAACCTGCTGGATTATGCACACGATATTGGTCTCGATGTGACGTTGTTTCGCGGCTGTTTAGATACGGAAAAGTACAAGGTAGTCATTCTGCAGGAGGGCTCTGAGGCAGTGAGCAAGGCGGTCCGCGGAACCCCGACATTTGTGATTGGGAAGAGCACAGCCACTGGAGTTGAGGGCACCATAGTTGTAGGGGCACAGCCGTATGAACTATTCGACAAGATGCTCAAGAACCTCGTCCAGTAAGGGAAGCGTGATTATCTCCCTTCTGTGCGGGTGGGGAACACTACCGGTTTTCGCACCGAATCGGATGCCATGCGCCAGACCTCGGCAGTTGCTCCCTTTCGCAATGGCGAAGCAATCCTTACAGCGGTGCGCTTTGCACGAAAAGGAAAGCCGACCGCGCCGGAAAATAACGCCAGACCTGGGAAAACCTGTGCTTCGCCAAATTGATCATCGAGCTGCGGATAACCTACGCATTGCCGAAAAGTTATCCCCTTAACCAGGTACCCATCCATCTTTCACTGTTAAGCTCGCGGCGACTGCTCGGTGTGAGCAGAATTTAGGCGCTTTTTCGATTTAATGTGGCGGCAATTTGAGCGATAGCGCGACCTGCTCGCTTCGCCAGCGCGAATGCGCTGCTAGACGAGTCGTCGGCCAGGGCCCTATTTATGATTTGATCTATAGCCTGGATCTGCGTGTCCGCTTCCGCCTTCAGTTCGGACGCCGCTTGGGGATACTGCCGCATGGCCTGGTCGATCAATGGTAAGGCCTCCAATGTTTGACCGTTGCGAAGGAGCGCCCTCGCCATTTCAAGTGCGGACATATCCAGCGACTGCGCCTCAGACATGGGACGCAGCGGCTTTCGATGCATCTCGGCAGTCTGAACTTGCAGGCGCGACATCAAATCGTTGAAGGCTTTCCGAATACGGTCATCATAGCTGCGATCCGGATTCATTCGTCTCAGTTCCAAGTATCCTTCCAGCACCATGATCTTCGACGCAAGCTCAGGATCGCGGTCGCGGCGCAGCATGTCGTGGGCGACTTTGAGGCTCTCGGTGATATGGGACGTGTTAATCGAGGGGCGTGCAAGCGTGGCCATAATGGACTCCTTTCCACTGAAACGGGAAGCTCCATGCTTCCAAAAGAATCTGCTAGCAGACGGAATGCCATTAGCATAATTCTTGTATTTACTTGCGTTCGTTACGGCGTTACGGGGGCCCCGCGCTTGAAAAAAGTGACAGACTTGGAACAGGCTGCCTACCGTCGTCACATACATGAATCGGTCGCAGAACCTCAATGCGTAGTGGTATGACCTAAATGCCGACTATCGACGGTGAATTAGCGTTTTTTTAGTCTTTACAAGAATATGACCAAAGGATACAACACAAAGTATGTTGAAGGTTTTGGCAATTGATGACGAGCCAGAGATTGTCTCCTTTGTGACATCGTGGGTGAGTCGCCGGAAGCATCATGCGGATGGAGAGACTGACGCAATGCGGACGCTCCACCGCGTCCGGCAATCTTCGTATGATCTGGTGTTAGTCGATCTCCTTATGCCGAAAGCCAACGGGATGAGTTTGATCTCTCGCATCAAGGAAATATCACCAAATACGACCGTGGTGGTTGTTTCAGGAATTGTGGACCAGCGTATCGCCGTGCTGGCGACCGATGAAGGCAGCGAGATGTGTCTTTGCAAGCCCGTCGATGGCGCCGATCTCGACCGGATTCTACAATTTGTCGAGGGCCGCAAAAAGCCTGTCAGCCACAAAGATTAAGCGATGGCGGCCTTACTCGCGTCTTCACGCTCGTTCAGAAAGCCCATTACACAAATCACAATTGAGCAGAAGATGGCGCTCCTGTTTGCCCTAATAGGCAGCGGTAGCTCTCTATTGACGTGGTGGATGTTCTTCGACGGCGAGGAGCGCGTGCTCGTCGGCCTCTGCGCATTGAACGCCGTTGTTGTTGTGGCAGGGCTATACGTCCTCCGACGCTGTGTCATGCGGCAGATGGGGCTCATCCGAGATGGGGCTCGTGCGGTGCATGCGGGGGATCTTCTGCACTGCATTCCTATCGTGAGCCGGGACGAGTTGGCCTTCGTTGCAGAAATGTTCAATGAGATGTCAGTGACCATTGCCCACTTGCGCCTCGAACGCGACCAAGCTGCGGCAGCGGTGCGCGAATCTCAGTTCAGCTACCGAATCTTGTTTGAAAATAATCCGCAAGCGATGTGGATCTACGATGTGGAGACGCTCCAATTCCTAGCGGCGAATAATGCGGCCATTAGCTTGTACGGCTATTCTCGGGAAGAATTTCTGTCCATGACCATCGCGCAGCTTCACCACTCCGATGAGGACTCGCTACGTCAAATGGTCGCGAAGCGGACGGCTCATGGGATATTTTTTGGCACCGCCCGGCATACCAAGAAGGACGGAACGGAAATTGACGTGGATCTCGCGTCCCATAATCTGACCCTTGGATCGCGACCCGCACGCCTCGTGGCCGCGCATGATATTTCGGAGAAGAAGCTCTTGGAGCGCCAATTGTTGCACGCGCAAAAGCTCGAAGCGGTGGGACAACTCGCCGGTGGAATCGCGCACGACTTCAATAATCTCCTCATGATCGTATCTGGATATAGCGACCTTCTTCTTCGAGAAGTCCGAGGTGAGGACCGCGAGAAAATTCAGGGCATCAAGAATGCAACCATCCGTGGCGCAGTACTCACTCGGCAATTACTCGCCTTCGGGCGCAAACAAGTCCTCCAGCCGAAAGTGGTGGACTTGAACCACATCATTCGGACGGGCCGGGACATCTGGAGCCGCATCCTCGGAGAAGATATTGTTGTCGAGACAATCTTGGACGAAGAACTGTGGCCAGTCCGTATCGATCCCGTTCAATTCGAGCAAGTGCTGATGAACCTCTACGTGAACGCCCGCGACGCGATGCCTGGCGGCGGACAGTTGACAGTCCGCACGGCGAATGTCTCCACTGATGCATCGGCATCAACAGGGCCAGCGGGGCGGCCTCTTGTCGAGGTATCTGTGAGCGACGCGGGGTGTGGTATCGACGAGGCCACGCTCCCGAAAATATTCGAGCCTTTCTTTACCACGAAGCCAGCCGGGAAAGGCACGGGACTGGGACTCTCGACCGTGCATGGAATCGTCGCGCAAAGCGGGGGCCGTGCTTCAGTGAAGAGCAAACCCGGCGAGGGCACGACGTTTGGACTATATTTTCCCGCCCTTCCGGGAGCGATGCCGGAAATCGAAGTGACACCACTCGACGGAATAACGACCGCGTCCGGTTCGGAAACCATTTTGGTCGTAGAAGATGACCACACGGTCCGTAGCTTATGTCGCGAGGCGCTCGCAAAGGGAGGATACAGTGTGCTTGAAGCGTCCGATGGCCCGGAGGCACTGCGTATCGCAGCGCAATATCAGGGACAGATTGACCTGCTGCTGACCGACGTTGTGATTCCCGGCATGGACGGTTGGGACCTGAGCGACTGCATTCGGCACCTCCGTCCGGGTATCAAGGTGCTCTTCATGTCCGGATATGCTGCGGACGTGCTCGCCGAACACGGCGTCGCCGAAGACATCGCAGTTATGCGAAAGCCATTCCCGATGAATGAACTGTCGGGCCGGGTGCGTGAGATGCTGGACGTAGCAAGCAACGTGGCATAACGCTGTGCCTTTCTTTTAATCTTCCCGCTTGAGTTGCATTTCCAGGAACGTTTCACGCCAGCCCGGTTCAAATTCAACGACATATTCCTCCTCGTTTCCCGTGGCTGGAGGCTTCACATCGACGATGACACCAATGGGATACACGGAACTCGGGACAAGCTGAATCACCGTGACGCGGTCTCCAATTTTTAAACGTCGCATCATAGGCATTGGGACTCTTTCCCAACAGCACTAAGACGAATTGGAAATCTCTACGTACTTGGTAATGAAGTGGACGGTATTTTAGCGCGCTCCTGGAAATCGAGGCAACGTATACGGCCACTATGCCGCCTGTGGCGCGGTTGGGCTGACTGGACCGCTTATATCACGTAGGGTAGCCTTTTCTGTTGTCGGTTATTTCAGGCCGTCAACCAATGTGCAAAGGCATGATTACTTACCGACGCGGAATCGCACTCCGAAAGACAGGGTGTTGAAGTCGTAGTGCATACTGCGGCTATAGCCGATTTGAAAATCCACCGCCGAGTTTGGACTCACTCCAAACCATGTGGACACACCGTGGTCGTTCGCAGCAGAGGCAGGAACCTTCGTCTCGGTCAGGCTTTCAAAAACCCGATTGGTGTTTTGGGCTTGATTGCCTCCCCGTCCCGAACTCGCAGAAGTTCCTGAAGTGCTGGTTGAGAGAGACTGGCGCTTGAGGACTTTGCTGATGATTGTCTGATCACCCACTGCGCCAATGCCGTATGCCGAGCCTCCCACACGAACGTATCGGGAAATGTCGTATGTCGCGCCGCCTTCAAACTGGGTAACCAAGCCCAGGGATGTGAAAGGCCTGATGAAGAACGCCGTGTCGGAAATGGTGTTGGCGAAACCCAGGCTGCCGAACGGCGTGAACGAATCAAACCGGTGACTGAAGCGGTTTGTCCAATCTGCTGTGGCCCGGCCCGTGCTTAAGCCTCGGCTCTTGTCACCGGTTGGCGCAGTGAGTTCCAGGGTGGAGCTGTAGTTGAGCGTGTCGCTGTCGACTCCGAGCCGGAAACCAAGCAAGGCATTCCCTATTCCACTCACCAGCCCGCCTGGCGTTGAAGTTGTTGAAGTCGTCGATGTCGTTGTTGACGACAGGTTCGCGAAGTAAAACGGTACTCCAGCGTATGTTTGAAAATGGTTGTTAAACGTGTAGCCCAAGATGGGCGCGGCCTTCATAACGGTGCCGTCGGAATTCGAGCTGCCGTTGAAGCTCCCGGAAAAACTCCAGCCCCGCTCGTCTTGAGCTTTGGCAGGCAGTGCAAGTCCGACGACAAGAACAATGGCACAGGCCAGGCGCATACTCTATTCTCCTTTTTTAAGCTTCTACATCCTTGACCGTTGTGAGTTCGGGTCTTTGTATTGTCAAGCTGGATTAATTTGTGACGGATAAGTGTGTACACTTGTCCCACCCCTTCTCTACGCCTAAAAGCCTGGGCCTTGCTTGGTGTAACCTGGCCCAAAGGACCCATCTGCGGCTATGTTGCTGATGTTAGATGAGATTTTGGCGAGGCACACAGATTAACTGGACTTAATGTTCCTTTAATCTCCGCTTAATTGTCCCCATCGTCCAATTGGCTCGTCGCGCAATTTGCGATAGGCAAATTCCTAATCATGGAAGGAGAGAATGGGTATGAAAAAGATTTTCACCCTTATGTTTGTATTGAGTTTTGTCCTCTATTTGAGCGGAATGACCTTTGGTCAGGGCAGAGGTGGCCACGGGCCGGGTGGGGCTCCAGAAGCAACGCACAGGCATGTCGATCATGATAAGTCTCACGCCAGGACGGAAACCCGAGAAGATCACAAAGAAGCCAACTTTGAAGCGCGCATCGAGCGAAATCCCGAGTTAAAGAGCAAGGTCGAAAGCATGCTTCCCGCTGGCGAGAATCTGAAGACTGCTGCGAGCGGATTCAAGAATGGTGGGCAGTTCATCGCGGCGCTACACGTTTCCAAGAACGTCGGCATTCCGTTCGATCAACTGAAAGCGAAGATGATGGGCTCGAATCCTCCGATGTCGCTTGGTCAGGCCATCCACGCGCTAAAGCCGAATATGTCGGAAAAAGATGTCGATAAAGAGGCCGACAAGGCTGAGAAAGAAGCAAAAGCAGACGAGAGAACGAAATTGGTCAAGAAGCCAGTCACCTAAAAGGCCACCCGCGGGGCCTCATGATGGGAAGGAAGGCGACTGCGTTGGACCTATTTGTCTTTCTTTTCATCATGTGGCTGCCGAGCATGGTGTCAATACGCAGGTCAGGCCAGAAAACAAAGCTGGCCAAGATGTCGATGTTACTTTGAATATCGAGATCAATTTCAACCTGCGTTAATCAGGATTGCCAGATCGTGGCGATCACATCCGCACACCGCTCCAACAGCGCCTGCACTTATCTCCAGCACCTCGCCAGTCGGCCCAACCAGCCCGCACTGCGTTCCCGTGAGTGCCGCTGAGCACGGTGGACGTTTGGAGCGATTGGGCTGATTATGTGTATAGGTATGGACAGCACTCCGACACCATTTCTTCAACCCGGTCCGCTGGAGGGGTTTTTCAATCGTCTCTTCGGCTTCCTTGTTGGCTGGAGCATTGGTCCGTCCTGCCTACCTTCTCCAGGTCCAAGGCCGGAAGTCCGGGCGCATCTACTCCACACCGGTGACTGTGCTCGACTATAACGGCAAGCGCCTGCTCGTCGCCCGGTGAGGTGAAACACAATGGGTGCGCAATGCCCGCGTCAGTGGGCAAGTGTGGTTGAAGAGAGGGCGAAGTCGTCAGCGGTATAAGCTCAGGGTGTTAGATGATCAGGAAAAGCCGGAGATCCTCCGACAGTATTTGACTCGGTACAAGCTTGACCGTGCAGCGATATTTCCCTATTCCGGCTCGTGCGCGGCTGGAGGCATTCTCTGAGATTGCGCCGCAGTATCCCGTCTTTGAAGTGATTCCTCAATAGCCGGCGCCGCTCCAGTCGGCCCCACCGGCCCACGCAGCGGATCGCTTCAGCTTCCGCCTTGGTGTGCGGGCATTGCCGCTTTCCAACCTGCGCCACTATGAAAATCTCGGCTGCCGGGCCTTCCACATCCACGCGGGCCGGACTTCCTGATTACATTGCGGCAGCAACTTTGACCAGCGCAACGCTCTGGCAAGGTGCCCCAACATCTTGCCCCTTCTAAGAGGCTTTTGAAATGTCGCAATGATGTTCGGCGAGGTGACGCGCAAGGCGGTCGCGTGCGTCATTTGAACGGATGCGGGCGCTTTCAGCGGCTTGATGCAATTTCTGGTAGTCATCGAGTGAACTGATGCCAATCCGGCGGCTCAGTTCGGCGACGGCAGCGGCATATTGATCTGCCGCTTGGCGGTATTCTAGGAGGAGTCGATCTTTCTCGGCGCAGTGACCGGCGCTCATGGGCGCGGAGCATATCCCAAGGGCATGGGTAACGTACCCAAGGACGTTGCCCGCCATCTTGCCCGTCCAAGTGGCTGCTGCCACGCAGCTTCGCTGCTGTGGGTAAGATGGGTAAGATAAAAATAGAAAAGAGTAACAGTAAGTAATGTGTTGGGACGACGGGACGAACATCCGAGCGTAGCGAGAGAGCTGGTCGCCTCCACAACCTGCCCAAGTTGCCCACTTACCTACGGCTGACGCTGCAAACCACTTACGCGGGCTACTTGCGAATGATCTGGCCGTTCGGAGCGGTGATGCGCGTGCCGGGCGGCACCGTTTGCTGAACACGGTCGGGCGGAGCGGACTCATCCCACTTCTCCAGTTCCTTGCCATCGGGCGTGACGAAGCTCAGCACCGCGCTCGGATTCAAGCGGCGGATAACGACGAACTGGAATCCCCTGCCGGTAGGCTCTACGGTGATCGAGTATGTATTGTTGTCGTGTCGGATTTCTTTCACGCGATGAAGCAGGACCCAAATTTCTATCCACTCCAATCCGCTTCGGTGCGGTTTGTTAGCCGAATGGCACTCGCCTGGGTTGGTGCGTGCCGTCCAGAGTCCCGAGATATTTTCCATGTGATACGGAATGGTGGCGCTCTCAGGATCACTCACGAGAAAGTCGTGAGTCCAATCGTAGGCGGTACCCGCAACGTCTTTGTACCTTCCATCACTCCATATTTTGGCCTGAACTTCAGGCGAGGGCCGTGCCCAGGTGGTGGACTCGGCGCAAATCTCGAATGGGATGGGCCGCGCTGCGAGCGGCCTCGCGAAAGCCAGCATGAAGAGCAGCACTGCGTATGCGCGGGTATTCATACCTTTCAACGCAAGACGGCCAAAATTCGTTCAACTTCCTCTTGAGTGAGGCCAGTTGGCAAGTTGCCGGTGAGAACGCCTTGCCTCCCTTCTTGAACCGCCATCACCATTGGGGCCCAAATAACTGTGCTGCCGTCAGGTCGTGCAGCTTACTCACGCCGGCATCGGTGAAGACAACACGGATTATTTGGTAACCATCGGCCCTGATTTTCGGCTGAGCTTGCTCTATATCACTGGCGGTGATCGCAGCAGTTGGCGTAACCCAAATCACGCGATTGGAATGCTCGACCTGCATGCGTTGCCAACCCTCCACCGGCTCTGCGGATGCGGCTCGGATCGATAATTGCGCCTGTGCCGGCACGATGCCTACAGAGAGAATGACAACCATGCAGGTTATCAAACTCGCCATTCGAGGCATACGAACCTCCTGTATCTACTGTGTCACGGAAGTGACCTTCACCACAACGAGTGGAAGACTGGTCGCGGATCAATGGTTAATGCCGACTTTCAGTTTCGTTTGTCCCGAGGGCCATTGCTGATTGGCGGGCAAGTAGACCGCGCTTGCCAGTTCGTCATCCAATTCAAACTGCCGCGGTCGCTGATTGGCCTTATCCAGGTATATGGGCAGAGCCATCGGGTTTTGCCGACTGGGCAAAGAATTGCCTTAGCGTAAGACTGTGGTTGGACGCAACTTCCCCGAAGCCGACTTCTGGGACTTTAGAAATGCCGGAAAACCGCACGCGGAGGGTGCTGGGATCTTATCGCGCCTTGAGTAAATTCGACTTTGAGGCTGGATCGATCGACTGCCGGAATTCGCCAGTTCGATTCCTATCCACGAATTCCAGCAAAACATTCCTTCCGATGCCCTCTATGTAGCGATAGCGCCAGACCTCGAACGCGTACGGTTCCGCCGTTCCGTCGGGACGGACGTAGGTGCCCGCAGGATGGGCCTCCTTTTCATCCGGCGATCCGTAGATGATGTAGATACGGCCGCGATCGGTTCTCCGGCCAAGGCCTGCCGGCGCCGGCAGCGACGACGCGAAATGTTCGTTCGCATAGGCGATCCGGCGATAGTGTTCATCTCTGAATTCGTTCTCCCGTGTTCCCGGCGTCGGATCGCGGCGTTGCCAGAACTGTTCGATGAACTGGTCGCGGTGGGCATCACTCGAGAGACCGACGAATGCGGCTCGCTCTTGAGGCGTGATGATGTAAAGCACGTCCTCCTCGAGCCAACTCGCGTACGGGTTTGGGAACACAATTTGGCCTGGCTGAGGCTGCTGACCTACCGGATGAGCCGCCAGCAGTCCGGCGATCACAACAATGACCGCGAGGGAGCTCAACACGGGAGCAAGAGCAGATGTTTGCGGTTCCGACTGACGCAGTATCCGCCGAATTCGTTTCACCAGACTTCCTCCTGCAGCGGCCATAACAACCTCCCTTTGATCTGAACGGATTTCCTCCAGCGCAGCGAGCGCGGAAGCATAAAGTGGGGCCTTATTCGTGGATTCCACGACAGTATCGTCACAGCAGTTCTCGCGCTCGGTTCGAATGACACTCGAGATCCACCAGACTGCCGGGTTATAGAACATGACGCTCTCCACGAACGTTTGAAGCATGTTGACCAGATAATCGCACCGGCGGATGTGCGCCATTTCGTGCATCAGGATCAACTCGATCTGTTCGGAGGGCAGACCGGTCAATAATCCAACGGGCATGAGAATCGCCGGCCGCAGATGACCGATAACCAATGGAACGCGTGTCAGGCCCGATTCCAGCAGCGCGACGGCCCTGGCAACTTTCATCCGGACGCGAATGCGATTCAGCGTCTCCAGCCAGGCTTGCGTCGCGTCCGATACCGCTCGCCAGCGCAATCGTCGAAGCGCCGCCCATCCGGCTGCCCGGCAAAAGCTGAAGAGAAGAACGCCGGACAGCCATAGCGGCGTAATCCAGGGCAGTAGCCGCTCAAGCGGGTACGTCGGCAACTCCACGAATCCGTTTGCCGGGCCCGCGTCCTGTGACGCCAATCGGGAGGACATAATGTCGCGCGATGAGCGCTCCAGCAGAGCCTGAGGCGCGACAACAACAAATGTCCCGATAGACAGAAAAACGATCGCGCTCAATGCAATGCACGCAGCAGCGTAGCGGATGCGCGACGAATGAATGAACCGGAGGCCGAACGCCAATGCGAAGGCCGCGAGGGCGGCCTGCCATAAGGAGTGCAGCAAGGTACGGGCGACGGCAATCGCGGTAGGACTTTGAATCCAAGTTTGAATTTGCGTCATCGCTGCCCCTTTTCATAATCGTCGAGAAGCTTTCGGAGTTCCGCGAGCTCTTCCTTGGTTGCCTTGCGCGCCGAGAGCGCGCCGATCAACAGATTCTTCATGGACCAGTCGAAGCCCCGCTGGAGCAAATCACCCGCTAGCTGCTGCTGTATTAGCCCGCGCGAATGGACGGGGACGTACACATGCGCTCGATCCGTCTCATCACGCTCAAGCAGTCCTTTCTGCGCCATGATCTGCATGAACTTCAACACCGTCGCGTACTGCGCGGACTTCCGCTTCCGTCGCAACGTCTCATACACCTCGCGGACGGTGCTCGGGCCTCGGCTCCAGAGAACAGTCAGAATTTCGAGCTCGGATTCAGTTGGCCGTACAGGTTTGGCGGGCATGTAGTAAAGATGTACTAGTAATAGTTTCCTATGTCAAGCAATAAGCGATTCGGTCTAACAGTTGTGTTGGGACGCGTCGTAAGAAGGCTCATTTGTCGCAAAGTCGGTATCTCGTAGAGCTCGTAAAGTCCCAGAAGTCTCCTTCTGGTCCACGATAATGTTTTTAGGCAGAGCGACTACAAATCCACAAACGGGTTCACGACGCGGACAGTACCGTAGAGCCTATCGTGCTGAAGATCTTCGGTGATAATTTCTGCCAGTCCGTAGTGTTCGGCGTACGACCAGATGTGAGCGTCGAACCAGTTCAATTGATACGCTGCACATCCACGGATGGCTTGCCGCACCATCGTTTCATCCGGATAGAGAACGGTGAACTGTTTGAGCAATTCCTCCGCTTCACGCAACGCGTCGGCCTGCTTCAGGATGATGTGACCGCGAATATTACGTGTTACGGCAGCAATAAATTCCACGATCGCTTGATGGGGGATACGCACCGAGTCTTCCGCTATGCCCCGTCTGAGAATCTCCCTAGCAACCTTTTGTTTCTCTGGAAATCGGCCATCGAAACGATAGACGAGGACGTTCGTATCAACGAGAGCGGCCACGAGTATAAAGGTCCTCTCTCCGCCAGCCCCGGTCGCGAGACCCCTTGTTCTGACGTCGCGCTGGGCGCCGACGCAGGCGTTCGGTCGCCTGATCGAACAAACGGAGCCTCGATTCTTGATCTTCGGGAACGAGACCTTTGCCGGGCGGAATGACCCGAATCACCTCGCCAGCGGCGACCCATTCGATCTCGTCACCGGGTCGGATCTTGAACTCATCCGCGATCGCCTTGGGTACCGTAACTTGGTATTTGGATGTCACCTTCGCCATGTCCTTACTTTAGCAAGGATAGAATCCTTGCTCAAGCTTTTCGGCGTCCGTACTGCGCACTTGAATCCTGTCCTGCCGGAGCGCCCCCCGATTGACAACGTCGCGCAGCCGTCTGGTCAATCGCCTCATCGAAATCGAGACACTCGGGGATCTACTTCTTCGTGGGTTTTCGAGGCACCTCAACTCGAAAGCCTTCGGGACCCGGAAGTCCGGATCGCGGAAGTTACGCTAAAGAGAGGTAGTCAGACTTTTCGGATGGCTAAGTAAAAAGAGATGTAAAAAATGGAAATGGTCGCTGTAGCTCTGCTTCTTTGATCCGACCCCTTCAGAATGTCTCGGCCCGTTGCCCGAACCGAGGCGGCGGTTGGTGGGCGCTACCCGCGACCAGGTCTTTCTCCCGATAGCACCGACCGTTGATTGGATTCGTTCGGTCGGCCCCAACTTCCTAGTTCAACGAACAAAGCTGTTAACCCCATCCGTCGATCATCTGCCGGTATTCAAAGTTGCATGAACGACAACGACCGAAACGTAATCTGACAGGATCCCGCCCTTGCGTCAACCGGAATTTTTTCGAGGTTTGACACGGGTTCTGAGCCAGTCCATTCGCAGAAGGCTTAATGGTTGCGGGTTTAATGGATTGTTATTTTTTTGCGCCTTGTGCTGCGCTAATCCTAGCCCGATCGGCTGCTGGAACTGCTACCACGCGGCTCTTTCTGGCCTCGCTGCGCTGACAATCCCCAGTTCATCATGCTTCCAGACGATCTGAAGCCAGAAACCGCGTCGGTCTTGGATGTGGCAGTGCTGTTAAAAGCGTTCCCATTGGAAGAAAATCATTCGGCATTGTTCGCCTCGGGGTGGCGTCTGTATGAAAGCAGTGCTCGAAGCCATCGTCGCTGAAATGTTGGAGCAGAAAGTTCGGCTGGGGGATGCCCTCCAGGAATTTGAAAAGCGATTCATCCAGACCGCCCTCGCTCGGAGCAGCGGTAATCAATGTAAGGCAGCACAGCTACTTCACGTGCACCGCAACACATTGGCACGAAAAATCGTGCAGTACAAAATTAAGCGGAACCGATGACTTCCGCGATGGAGACTTCTCGGTAGTGTGAACGTCACATCCCCAGGATTCCGGTAAATCCGTCGTTTGATGCCGTTTCGCAGGTCGTCCGGACCTTCTCCGGCTGTGAAATGGAGTTCTCGTGTGAATGCCGGTTTACGTCTCCATCGCCCTCAAGATTCACAGCGCGAGGAAGGGTCCGGCACCGTTGATGGCCGTCCTATATGGTGACGGTCATTTTTCCCATTTGTTGCACTTGATTAAGGCGCGGGTGGGTGCCAACTCTCAATGGGCATACCAATACCACTCATAAGCCATCAAAATTGCTAAGAGCGACTTATATGTTTGCTACCGTACGATATTTTTGAGCCAGGCCGCAACTCAGCGATAGCATCAAGGAGGAGCTAATGGGCGGTCAGGGACAGTATTTCTCAGAAAAAAAAGTTCGCCGAATTACGCAACTTCTCTCTTCAACGGATATGACGATCAAAGAAATTGCCGAGCGGATGTCTTGTAGTAGGACTACCGTGTCGTCGATTAACCGCAAGTTCCAGCTCCGTTTGTATGGGCGGAAAGAAGACGCAGTGGCAAATACGATTGCCCGGACCCGTCAACGAAACTCTACAACCGCGTGATGGCATTCCGCTCGGAGATGGTTCGCCGCATGAAAAATGTTCGTCGGCCGCCGGCCGCCATGAAACAACCGCCGATGTCTCCAAATCTGTTGCGTAACGCGGCGCGATGGCCCCAGCAGCGCTTTCACCGAGCGCGAGCACGACAGACTTTGCCAAACTGCCTGCAGCTCAAGATATTAATTATTGACGTAGCGTTGGGTCCCGCGCCCGATGTGTACGCTTATTCGCGTGAGACCGTACAGCGGAATTTGTACAGGATACCAATTCCGTGACCCCCAACGCTGGCAGGAGATCGAAGCGCTCAGGTTTTCGGTATTCTACAGATTGGAGTCAGCCAGTTTGGGTGGCTGTGCGTAACCTGATTGGTAATAAAATCCCCGGCCATAGCAATCCCCAAGAATAAGGACCCCGAAGTCTCCATCCCGGAAATCAGATCGGAACTATTAGGCAACCCGCCGCAACCGAGCCGCAGGCTACGTCACTCCAAGCGAGGAAGAGTCTGCTGATATCTAAATCACAGACCACAAAGCCGCGCGCACAGTTGTTCGGATTCTCAAGGTAGCGCGGACAATCGCCGACCTTGAAGGCGCCGAAGACCTGGAAGCGAAACATCTATCCGAAGCGGTCCAATACCGGACGTTGGATCGCAATCTGTGGGTGTAGTCATGAGCGGAGCGAATGCGAGCCCGATAGGGCGAAGCCATCAAGAGATGAGCGGAGCGCGCGAAGCGCAAGCCGTCCGCAGGTTGACAAGTCTGACCAAGTAAACACGTCTCGGTCGTCATATTAACGGCCGATAAACCCTCATACCTTACAGAGGGGCTTTAATGGCCCTTCCGTTTCTGTTGGAGGAGGTGGTTCACGGCGAATCCCGTCCGCCACTCGCATATGACGAAGAAGTTTCTGACCGTCAACGATTTGGCCGTTCTATTCAATTTGAAAGAATCTTGGATTTATGACCGAACGGCTCGTAATGGTCCGGAGGTGATCCCCCACGTGAAGTTCGGACGCCAGGTGCGATTTGACATTGAGTCCGAGGAATTCCAGACCTGGCTGAAATCACACGGGGTCATCGCCGAGCGCAGGTCATTGACAGCATGAACCAGAGAGACCTATTGTTGGGTTCGGTTGACAGGAGCGTTCACGAAACGAAAGGAGAAACGCGTGAACGCAGATACGTATCAACAAGGATGGATTGAATGGAAAACCAAATCCAACGGAAAGAAGGCTTGCCGTTTTCGGTATTGGGTTCGGGACGAAAGCAAGCCTGGCGAGTGGCGAAAAGCTGCGACCCCGTGGGAAGAAGGGTTAACGGAAAAGCAGGCAAAGAAGCGCCTGCGTGACCTGATGACGGCTATGGAGTGCGCACCGCCGAAGCCACCTCCAGCGGCCGTGGCGAAGAAGGGACTCACGTTGCAGGAATTCGTGGAATCACATTGGGCGAACTACCAAAGCAATCGCGGTATTAAGCCGTCCACACAAGGCTCGAACGCCGCGAGTTTGAAGAATCACGTACTCCCGATGTTGGGTTCGATGGAGGTCAGCGACGTCTCTCCGACGCACATCAGCAATTTCTTTCGAGGTCTCGAGGACAAGCATCTCAGTCCGAAATCGGTCCTCAACATCTACCAGTTGTTACACGTCATGTTCGAAGTTGCTGCGGAACATGATCTGGTCGAAAGCAATCCCGTACGGCGAAAGCTGCATCGACCACAGTACAAGCACAAAAAGATGCCGATTTGGAGTGCTGAGAACGTTCAGAAGATTTTGCAGGAAGTGCCGGCGCGCTGGAAGGCTCTGTTCTGGTGTATCGCACTGACTGCCGTTCGTCTTGGCGAACTGTTGGCGCTGCAATGGAAGGACATCGATTGGGATGCGAAAACAATCACATTCGGGAAGGGTTTTTGGAGAGGCCGGCTGCAAGACTCCACGAAAACTGGCCAGGAGCACGTCAGACATATGCCAGCAAGTCTCGAGCTCATCCTGGCGAAGCATCTTGAAGCATCCAAGAATATCGGACTCGATGATTTCGTGTTTTGTAGATCCGATGATGATCCCCGACCGCATGACCCTGATGACCTGAGAAGGGAAGTGCTCTATCCGGTCCTCGATCGGTGTGGCATCCAACGTACGCCTCGCGCGGATGGATTTCATGCATTCCGACGTGAGGCGAGCAAGTACTTGCGTAAGGCCGTCGGTCTCGAATTGGCGGCTGTTCAGCTCGGACATAAGCAGATGACGACGACCGACGAGCATTACAACGATCGAGATATGGATGATTTGAAAAAGGCGGCAGAACTGATCGAGAGAGCGTTCGGTACGAGTTTTGCCCCCGAAGGCTAGTTTTGCCCCCGATTTTTTTGCCCCCGATTGAATGAGTGATGAAGAAAATGGTTTGTAACCCAAATAAAAAAGGCGGCTTATTCAGCCGCCTAAAATTGCGGGGGAAGGATTTGAACCTCCGACCTTTGGGTTATGAGCCCAACGAGCTACCACTGCTCCACCCCGCGGTATAGACATCAATTATAAGCCCGAACGGAGGATCGTCAACGACACAATAACGACACAATATGGATCCAATGTCGGATGAATTTGACCGGAAGCTCGCCGAGCTCGGGCAGAGCGTCGAGCATCACGTTGAGGAGGAAGAAGGCGAGTTATTTGCGCTGGTGACCAGCCGCATGTCATCCGAACGATTGGAAGCGATCGGTCAGCGCATGCATGACAGGAAAGCGAATCTGAAGACGCAACTGGCCGCGTAAACGCGATAGAATCTCAGCCTTCCATTTTTTAAGGAGAACACAATGGATCAATTAATGGCTGAGAAACTCGCAATCCGCGAAACCATCGACAACTGGATCTTGTGGCGTGACGCCGGCGATTGGGAGCGCTTCAAAACCGTCTGGCACCCCGAAGGTTGGATGAACGCTACCTGGTTCCAGGGACCCGCTGAACAATTTATTGAGGTCAGCCGCGAGGGCTTCAACAAAGGCGTCAATATTCTGCACTTCTACGGCGGCTTTAGCTGCGACATCGCGGACGACCGTGCAATCGCGCAAACCAAAATGACCATCAGCCAGCGCGCCAGTGTTGAAGGCGTTCTCGTCGACGTGTTGTGCACCGGACGGATGTACGATTTCATGAAAAAGTATCAAGGACGGTGGGTCGTTCGCCGCCGCCAACCGATCTATGAGAAGGACCGCATGGATCCCGTCAATCCTTCAGCCACCCTCAAGCTCGATCAGACAGTGCTCGACAGTTTTCCCGAGGGCTACCGTCACCTCGCTTACTTGCAATCGAAAATCGGTTTCCCTGTGAGGAAAGGCTTGCCCGGATTGAAAGGAGCATCCGTCGAGAAGCTTTACGCCGAGGGCAAGGCATGGCTCGCGGGATCTGAAAAGCCCGGCGACCCGAACTGGGCATGAAGAGAGTTTTGAAACATTTGTTGTGGATCGTCCCGTCGATCCTGGTTCTTGCGATCGTCGCGCTCGCCGCCTACGCGGCGAGTGCGAGAAGCGCCGACGCCAGTTACCACAACAAGCTTCAGAAAACGATTCAGGTTTCCAGTAAGAGTTTTCAGAGCGGGCAGGAAATGCCTTTGGAGTTTTCGTGCAGAGGAACATCCACGGCGCCTGCCATCCAGTGGATGAATGCTCCGGACGGCACACGCTCATATACCCTGATTGCGATGGATTGGGATGCGCCTTCGCCCAGGCTGCGATTGTTTCCGATCGTGCATTGGATCTTGTACAACATTCCGCAAGACATGACGGAAATTCCTCCGGGGAGCGCCAACGCCGACTTAACGCGAAACAAGATTGTGCCCGGATTGAATATCGCCCGACAGCCCCGATATATGGCTCCGTGCCCGCCGTTGGGAACGCATCGCTATGAATTTCGCATTTATGCGCTCGACATAGATCAGCTCCAGCCGCCGTCGAACGACAGGGCCGGCGTGATGAAGGCGATGGAAGGACACATTCTTGGTTATGGAGAACTGGTGGGATTGAAATCACCCTGAAGGGAATAGCCACAAAAAGGCACAAGAGACACAAAAAGCCTTTTCTGAATTTTGTGCCTTTTTGTGGCTATTCTAATTTTCCGGTGAGACGAGAACGACTTCGCCCGGCTTCACCAGCTTCAATTCTTCGCGGGCGAGTTTTTCGATTGCGGCGGGATCCGTGCGCAGTGCCTGGATTTCAGTGCTCAGCTGTTGGTTCTCAGCATCGACTCTTTTGATTTCGGATTCGATGGCGCCAAGTTTATCGGCCTGGGCGTGGACCTGAAGAGCGCCCTTTTCATTGAAGACAGCCAGCAAAAGCATCGCGACTGTAAGCAGGCCAAAAACCGCCAGTGCGATTCGGACGATGACGCCTTGCGTTAAGCTTCTGTGATCCACTGTCTCCCGTATTCCAGAAGTCTGTCGAGATCCGCTTGTGATGTGGACTCCGCGTAATAGCGAACGACCGGTTCGGTACCCGAGGCTCGCATCAAGACCCAACTGCCATCGTCGAACAGAAGCTTCAGGCCGTCCACTCGGTTCTGCTCGACGACACGCCGGCCGTGAAATTCATGAACATCCGCTGCGATCTTCTGTTGGACTCGAGCGCTGATCGCCGGATCGAGCTTCACATTCAGGCGGCGATTATATACTTCTCCGACTTTCGAAAAAAGATCCTTTAATTGATTTTTCAAAGATTTACCGCGGCTCGCCAACATTTCCGTGATCAGCAGACATGCTAGGATTCCATCCTTCTCGGGAACGTGGCCTCGAATGGAAAGTCCGGCGCTCTCCTCGCCGCCAAGCACGATGCGTCCTTCCTTTATATATTCTCCGATGTATTTGAAGCCGACCGGTGTTTCGAGAACTTCACGCTTGTGAAGCCGGGCAACGCGATCGATGAGATGGGTTGTCGCGACGGTCCGCGCTACGCCGCCGGGCCAGCCGCGGCTCTCAATTAAGTAATCGAGCAGCATCGAAATCAGTTCGTTCGGGTAAATGAATTCGCCGCCTTCGTCGAGCACTCCGAACCGGTCCGCGTCGCCATCGGTGGCAAGTCCGAGCCTGAGCCAATTCTTCTTCATAGCGGCCTTCAGCTCACCAAGCTGTTCGTCGGCGGGTTCCGGATGATGGCCGCCGAAGTACACGTCTCGTGTTGCGTGAAGCACCATGACTGGAATGTTGTCCTGTCGAAGCAACCCGTCGAGATAACCTCCGCCAGATCCATGCAGCGCGTCATAGGCAAGACTGAGATTGGCGTCACGGATCTTTTTCAGGTCCACCTTTGTTGCCAGATCGCGAAGGTAAGCGGGACCGATATCGACCGTCTCAATCAGCGTGTCATTCGGTTTCGCCGAAAACTCCCAATTCGACTGCTGGAGCTGAACGATCTTCTTTTCGATTTCCGAAGTGACCTCGGGAAGGGCGGGCGCACCATCGGATGTGGAAAATTTCAAGCCGTTGTATTCTCCGGGATTGTGGCTGGCGGTGATGTTAATTGCTCCGTCGAGCTTCTCGCGAACGATTGTGAATGCCACTGCCGGCGTGGGTACTGCTTGTGAACACAGTCTCGCGCGAATATTCTGAGATGAGAGCACGCGCGCGACTTCGCGCCCGAAGTGTTCGGAAGCGAAACGAGTATCGTAGCCGACGAGCAGGACCGGGGAACTGTTGCCGCGTTTCACATACCGGCCTATCGCTTCCGTCGCGAGCCGGACATTCGCAAACGTGAAATCATCGGCTATGATTGCGCGCCATCCGGACGTGCCGAACTTAATAATGGCCATAAGGAGATCATAATCAACATGACCGACAAGATTATCGTGTTTGTTACATGTGAATCGAAAGACGAAGCGGAAAAGATCGCACAGTCGGTCGTGACAAGTAAGTTTGCGGCGTGCGTGAATGTCGTGCCGGGAATTCGTTCCTGTTACGTGTGGGAAGGAAAGCTGACGTGGTCGGATGAAGTGCTGCTGCTGATTAAAACCACGCGCGGCCGTTTCGATCAGCTTCAAGACCGGATCAAAGAGCTACACAGTTATTCGGTTCCGGAGATCGTGGCGGTGACCATTGACGATGCCTTCGATAAGTACATCGATTGGATCGACACGTGTATAGGGGGATAGCCACAAAAAGGCACAAAATTCACAAAGGCTTTTGTGGTTTTTGTGCCTTTTGGTGGCTATTTTTCAAAGGCGCGTTCGAGATCGGCGATCAAGTCCTCGACGTCTTCGATTCCGACCGAGATCCGTACGAGCCCATCGGTGATTCCCAACCGCGCGCGCTCCTCGGGCGGTACGGAGGCGTGCGTCATGGTTGCGGGATGCGAGATCAACGTTTCCACTCCGCCAAGACTTTCGCCGAACGAACAAAGCTTCACGGCCTCGAGGAATCTCTTTGCCCGATCCAGGCCCCCGAGATCGAACGCGATCATTCCACCGAAACCCGTCATCTGTTTTTTCGCGAGGTTGTGTCCGGGGTGGCTTGACAAACCAGGATAGTAAATCTTGCGAACGTCCTTCCGGCCGGCAAGGTATTTGGCGATTGCTATCCCATTCGCATTGTGGGCTTCCATTCGCACGGCAAGCGTCTTGATGCCCCGCAGCACGAGCCATGAATCGAACGGAGACAGAATCGCGCCTGCTGCGTTTTGAATGAACTGCAGGCGAGCGGCGTCGTCCTCGCGTTTGAGGACCGCAACGCCTCCGACGCTATCGCTATGGCCGTTCAGATACTTGGTTGTCGAATGGACCACAATGTCGGCGCCCAGATTCAGCGGTCGCTGAAAGTAAGGCGACATAAATGTGTTGTCCACCACCACCCGGCAATCGTGCCGATGCGCAACGTCGCAAACAGCGCGGATATCGGTGATGACCATTAGGGGATTAGTCGGCGTTTCGACAAAAACCATTCGCGTGTTCGGCCGAATCGCTCGTTCGAGATCGCCCAGATTCGATGTATCGACGTAGGTAAATTCGACGCCATAATTCTTCACGATCTTGTCGAACAGCCGAAAAGTTCCCCCATAGACGTTTTCGGTGCAGATGGCGTGGTCACCATTCTTCAACAGAAGATGAGTGATTGCGGTTGTCGCCGCCATTCCTGAAGCGAAGGCGTAGCCGGCGCAGCCACGTTCCAGAACAGCCATGTTTTTCTCGAGTGCCATACGCGTTGGATTTTGCGTCCGCGCGTATTCGAAGCCTTTGTGTTTGCCCAGGCCTTCCTGAACGTACGTCGAGGTTTGGTAAATCGGGATGATCACTGCGCCCGTTGTGGGATCCGGCTCTTGGCCGGCGTGAATAGCGTCTGTTTTAAAGCCCATACGGGAAATTGTACTCCCCTCCTAAGTTAGGAGGGGTGCCGAGCGCAGCGAGGCGGGGTGGTTCCGATGAGATCCACCCCGTCTTCGCTTGGACTTCTTTTGAGGCTGCGCCCTATTTCTTGAGGCTGCGCGCTATCGCGCTTGCGTTTCGCGCGGGCTCGCGCTTCGCGGTTCACGAAGCGACCCCTCCTAACTTAGGAGGGGAGTTCGTAGTCATCCCGATTTATTAAGACTTCCCGGGGTTTTGTTCCATCCGGCGGGCCGATGATACCGTCCCGCTCCATCGCATCCAGAAGGCTGGCTGCACGGCCATATCCGATGCGCAAGCGCCGTTGAAGGACAGATGTGGAAGCCTTGCCCATTTCGATGACGATTCGCCGAGCCTCCTCATACAATTCGTCGATTTCGCCCTCTGCTTCGGCTAACTCGGCGCGCTCTTCGGGTGATTCCAATATGCGCTCGTTGTAAGCCGGTTTTCCTTGCGTCTTCAGGAATTCAACTACCTTGATGACCTCTTCTTCGGTCACTAGCGGTCCGTGCACGCGCACCAGACGCGAGGAACCCGGCGGCAGGAACAACATGTCGCCGCGGCCGAGGAGTTGTTCGGCGCCGTTGGAATCCAGAATCGTCCGGGAATCGACCTTCGAGGCGACGCGGAATGAAATGCGGGCAGGGAAGTTTGCTTTGATCAAGCCGGTAATGACGTCCACCGACGGCCGCTGAGTCGCGAGGATCAAATGAATACCCACAGCGCGAGCCATCTGCGCCAATCGAGTGATCGATTCTTCGACCTCACGTGGAGCCGTCATCATCAGGTCGGCCAGTTCATCGATGACAATCACGATGTGCGGCAACCGTTCGCGATCGTCTGCGGCATTGCTCGATTCGTCGCTCAAGCCAGGAATCGGCAGTTGTTGGATCTGCTCGTTATAGGCTTCGAGATTCCGGACACCGCGCTTCGCGAGCTTCTTGTATCGCATTTCCATCTCGGTGACAGCCCACTTCAACGCATTTTGCGCAATTTTCGGTTCGGTGACGACCGGCACCAGCAAATGCGGGATGTCCTGATACAGTCCCAGCTCGAGCCGTTTCGGGTCGATCAGGATCATCTTGACTTGATCGGGCCGCGAGCGGAAGAGCAGCGAAAGAATCATCGTGTTAATCGAGACGCTCTTTCCCGTGCCCGTCGAGCCGGCGGCCAGCAGATGGGGCATTTTCTGGAGATCGGATACAACTATTTTTCCGGTAATGTCTTTTCCGAGCGCCAAAGGCAGCCGGTGGGTGCTGAGCTGATAGTCCGAGGATTCGAGGAGTTCCCGAAGCACGATCGTCGCACGCTCGTCATTCGGGACCTCCATACCCACCGTCGATTTGCCCGGAATGCGGTCAATGCGCACCGATTCGGCTTCCAGCGCCAAACAAAGGTCGTCACCCAGGCTGGTGATCCTGGAATATTTGACGCCGGCCTCGGGCTTGAATTCGAATGTCGTTACAACAGGTCCAGGATGTATCTTTTGGACTGCGCCTACCACCTCGAATTCACGAGCTTTCTGTTCGATGAGACGCGCGCGTTGCCGAAGTTCGTCTTCATCCACTGCAATCGCTGCGGCAGGCGGATGGAGCAGTCTCGTAGACGGGAATTCGGGGTGGAGTGGCGAAGGCTTGGCGGATTTGGGTTTGGGTACTGGACCCTCACCTGGCGCGACAGCGATGCTGTCGCGCTCTCCTCTTCCAGAGGAAGACGAGGGTTCTTTGTCGGTGGTGATTGTTTGACTTTTCGGGGTTTTTTCTTTTCTAGGTCCACTCTCTTCGAACGCCTTTTCACGAAGCCACACGGCCTTCCGCTCAGCCCAACGTTCCGAAAGCATCGACACGAAATGAAAGCGCGACTTCAGAATTCCTGCCGCCCATGTGAACGAGAAAGTCGTCGAAAGGAAGAGTGAGATAAGGAACACGGCAATGAGCACGACTACCGTGCCCGCCGGGTTCAACGATGCTTCCAGCGCATCGGCGAAAACGATCCCAAACAATCCACCAGCGGGAAGGTATCCACGAACGAGGGGAAAGGATGGCGCAAGTGAAAATGAGACAGATAACGTAAAGAGCATCAGAATCATTCCCGACACACGGATGCCCAAGTTTCGGACGGGCCGGGATGCCAGCCAATAAAACGCGAACACCCCGAGAAAAATCGGAATGAGGAAAGCCGAATAGCCCCACAGTTGGAAAAAGACGTCAGCGGTATACGCTCCGGCAAAGCCGACAAAATTCGTGGGACGGGTATCGAAATGGGGGTTTTTACTGATGTTGAATGATGGATCGTCGGGATTGAAGGAGATGAGACACAGGCCGCATAGAACAGCCATCGTCAGAAGCAGTAACCCAACACATTCGTTGGTCCGACGATGATCGGTCGGTACCAGGTAACCCCTCCAAGCCACGGGACGATTTTAACGGATTCCAGTCCAGATTGCGAGAAGCACCGCAATACCTAGTGCAATGCGATAGTAAACAAACAGATATGTTGTGCGAGTTTGCAAGTATCGCATGAGAAACGCGATAGCCAGGTAACCGACCACCCCGGCCGATAGGATACCGGCAATGAATGGCGTCAATTGATCGATTGTGGCCGCCCCTTTGACCATTTCCAAGGTCCTTTTCGCAACGGCGCCACCGATGATCGGCGTCGAAAGATAAAAAGAAAACCGGGCAGCGGTTTCGCGCTTGAGGCTGCGGAACAAGCCTGCACTAATCGTGACCCCGGATCTTGATGCGCCGGGCACGATGGCAAATGCTTGAGCCACTCCGATGGTGATGGCGTCACCCCAGGAGATTTCGTCCAGACTTTTTTTTCGCCGGCCGGTAATTTCTGCCACCGCGAGTACTAAAGCCAGCGCGATAAGCATCATCGCGATCACCTGCGGATTCCGCAGCGCATCCTCGACCTGGTGCTCGAACAATGCGCCCGCTATCGCGCCTGGAATCGTTGCCACGACGATCTGCATCAGCGTTCGAGCATTGGGTGCCTGCGTGCGTCCTCGAATTATGCCGAACGCCGAACTGATGAGGGCGATCCAATCGGCGCGAAAGTAGATGAGCAGAGCGATCAGTGTGCCCAGGTGAAGCGCGATATCGAAGGAGAGACCGGGATCAGGCCACCCCGCGGCCCACGGTAGAAGAATCAAATGGGCTGTACTGGAGATTGGAAGAAACTCGGTGAGGCCTTGAACGGCTCCGAAGACAATCGCTTGAAAGATAGTCATTAGTATGCCAAGCCGCGAAGCGGCGTGAGAAAATAGCCCAGCGCATAAGCGTCGGGATCCGTATTCATCTAAATCACAGCCCCAGGGAGGCGACAGGTTAAAGGTGTGCCGCCGCTTCGCGGCTGCGGCATCGTTACCGAGCTTCCAATCAAATCTCCAGAATCACGGGAAGAATGAACGGGCGCTTTGCCGTTTGTTTATAAAAGAATTTTCTCAGGTCCTTTCGAATTTTTTCTTTGATCACGGTCCAGTCGCCTCGTTCTTCGACGGTCGCGTTGTTGATGGTATCAAACAACATGTGCCGGCTCTCGGTCAGCAGCCGTTCTTCTTCAAGAAATGCAACGCCGCGAAAAATAATTTCAGGCGGAATTTCCATCATTCCGGTCTGCTTGTTGATCGCGATAATTGACAAGATGATGCCGTCTTCAGCGATATGGCGGCGGTCGCGGATGACCACTTCTTCGACTTCTTCGAGACTGCCTTCGTCGATCAACACGCGACCAACCGGCGCCTTGCCCGCAATTTCCGCGCCTGCTGGATCGAAGCGCAGGATATCGCCCGTCTCGACGATTATGACCTTCTCGCTGACGACGGAAGTCTTTTCCACAAGTTTGGCGTGACGGTGAAGCTGGCGATAGGTTCCGTGAATGGGGATGAAATATTTGGGCTTCACCAAGGTCACGACCAGCTTCAATTCTTCTTCGCTGGCATGACCGCTCACATGCACCGGCGGCTGGCTTCCGTCGGCGTAATAGATCTCCGCGCGCCGGCGATAGAAATGATCCATCATCCGGCCGATCGCGCGTTCGTTTCCTGGAATGTGGCGCGCGGACAGGACAACCGTGTCGCCTTCCTCGATCTTGAGATCCTTATGGTCGTCGAGCGCCAGCCTGGAAAGCGCCGACATTGGTTCTCCCTGACATCCACCGGCAACAACACAAACTTTGTCGCGCGGATAGCTGCGAATTTCTTTCGCTCGAATGACCAGCCCAGGCGAAACTTTCAGGAAGCCAAGTTCTTCGGCAGTCTCGGTGTTTTCGATCATCCGGCGTCCGAGAAAGCTCACGCAGCGTCCATATTGCTGCGCCTGATCGATTACCAATTGAAGCCTTGGAATCGATGACGTGAAGCATGAAAGGATGATGCGCCCTTGCGATGTGCGAAAAATCGACTCAAAGCGATCGTTGACGGAACGCTCCGAAAGCGTATATCCCGCGTGTTCGGCATTCGTGCTGTCGGAGAAGAGGGCCAGCACGCCCTGATCGCCGTAGGCGGCGAGCGTGTGAAGGTCGAATAACTTTCCATCTATCGGCGTCGGATCGATCTTGAAATCACCCGTGTGGATCACGGTTCCAGCAGGAGTTTTGATTGCGAGGGCGAATGCGTCGACAATCGAGTGCGTCACGTGAAAGAACTGCACACTGAAGCAACCGGCGGTAATCTCGTCCTTGTCTTTGACGATGTGGAGCCGCGCCTCGTCGAGCATCCCGTGTTGTCCCAGCTTGTTCTTTACCAGCGCCATCGTGAAGTTGGATCCGAACACAGGCACATTCAAATAAGGAAGGATGAACGGTAAGGCGCCGATGTGATCCTCGTGGCCATGCGTAAGGAAGATCGCCTGGACTTCGTTCTTGTTTTCGAGGAGGTAAGTAATATCAGGAACGATGATGTCGACGCCTAGCAGCTCCTCGTCCGGGAACATCACGCCGGCGTCAACGACAATGATCGTGCCGTTCGACCGGAACGCCATCATGTGCATTCCGAATTCACCGAGTCCGCCAAGGGGAACGACTTCGAGCGTCATTTTTTTGATGGCTCCACGCCGCTCCCCTCCTAAGTTAGGAGGGGAGCCGAGCGAAGCGAGGCGGGAGGTTCTCTTTTGGAACCACCCCGTCTGCGCGGACTTCGTCGAAGCTTCGCCCTATCGGGCTCGCGCTTCGCGGTCATCGCAGCTACCCCTCCTAGGAGGGGAGTTCGCTTTATCCCACAGTCACATTCTGAATTGATTATACACACGCAAAAATTCGGCTACAGAAAGCTCTTCGGGACGCGCGTTTGGATCGATGCCGGCACTCTCGAGCCGCTGAAGAATCTGCGCGCGTAATTCAGAACCGAACATGCTTTGCAAGTTGTTTGCGAGTTTTTTGCGGCGCGAAGAGAATGCTTTGTGGACAAAGCCGGTGAAGCGTTTGTTGTCAGGTACACGCGGTTTCCAATCGATGCGGACGACGGCAGAGTTCACTTTGGGAGGCGGTTTAAATGCGCCGGGCGGAACGGTGAAGCCGTAAGCTACCGTCGCGTAATACTGAATCAATACGGAAAGGGGTCCATAATCACGCGTGCGGGGATTCGCGGAAAGCCGGTCAGCTACTTCTTTCTGGATCATCACGGTTATGCCGAGGATCTGATCACGGTAATCGATGAATCTTCTCAATAGCGGCGTTGCAATATTGTACGGAAGGTTCGCGACGACGTGAAAGGGAATCTGGGGAAGAACAGCCTCGAGTGCGTCACCTTCAATGATTTCTACATTTGAAGGTAGGCGCGCGCGAAGCTCCGCAATCAAGGCTCGATCGATTTCGATGGCAATCACACGATGAACCGCAGCGGCGAGCGCGAGTGTGAGGGAACCGGCACCCGGTCCGATTTCCACGACTGTATCTTCGGGTGTTAAGCGCGCGAATTGCACGATGCGCCTGAGGATGGAGGGATCGGTTAAGAAATGCTGGCCAAAGCGTTTCTTCAAAGTGGACGATTCCCCTCGTCGCAGGGCTTTGCACAACAAATCCTGGGCGGTCATAGACCGCCCCTACAGCTTGGGGTGCGCAACTGTAGGGGCGCTCTATGAGCGCCCGCGATGTATTTTTTGTGCAAAGCCCTCCTCGCAGAGGAGGGGTGGATGCGACGGCGCGAAGCGGCGACGTAGACGGGGTGGTCAGACCGGCCGCGACATTTCGCCGAACTTCTATTGAGGCTTCGCCTTATCGGGCTCGCGCTTGGCGCCACCCCGGTCTGCGCCTCGCTTCGCTCGGCGCATTCCGCTCCTGTGCGAGGAGGGGAATCGAGAACGTCCCGTACGGGATTCGAACCCGTGCTGCAGCCTTGAAAGGGCTGTGTCCTAGACCGGGCTAGACGAACGGGACAACTGGTTAAGTGACAAACATAAATTGTAACCGCTAGTTCTTGACGGCTTCAACGATGAAACGTTTTGGAGCTGAGTAAGCTGGTCATTTGACAACTGCATTTGACGTCCTTCATTGGACATCCCAACATTTGAGATTGGAATTTGCACTGCGCCGCATTTTGCAACACCCTCGCAGAGGAGGGGAATGTTTTCTACTTGTTCTCCAGGAACTCCACAACCACCGGCTCACGGGCGCCGTCAGGCTGCGGGCGATATGTAATCGACACGGGACTGCCGGGATTGCGAGATCCGCATTTGATATTTCCGGAGACATCAGCAGTGTAGCTGAGGAATTGAATTTTATCGGGTTCGGATGAGTGGAAATCGATGGTGCCACCGTCGGTTCTTACTCGAAGCGTCAAGCCATTCGAGCAATCCAGATTCACGAGAAGACCAGCCACCTTTTCGCCCTCAACGTTCGGTCCGAGCGGCGTTAGCGCTTCGAGAACCGTCTCTTTCGGAGCGGTTGGTGCGGGCGGAGGCGGCGGGATCCGCTCCTCTGTTTTTCGTTCGTTGTTCCTATCCTTCTCGACGCCGGCTGTGATTTCGGTAAATGTGACGATCTGTTCGGTCTTATCGAGTAGCGCCGTGACACGCCTGCGCAGTTCGGGATCCGTCGCGCTCCGCTCGACCTCGAACAGGATGGCCCTGCCGTCAGCCGTTCGGTCCTCGCGCAGATACGTTTGCGCCAGCAGCATCTTCAGATCGTCTCGTCCGGGCGAGATGGAGATGGCTTTCTTCAGCGCGGCTTCCGATTCATCCAGATGATCGCCCGCATTCAAATTGATGCGGCCAAAGAGAGCGTAAGCTTCAACAAAACGGGGCGCCAACTCCATCGATTTTTTTGCATAAGCCCGCATGGTGTCGTACCGTTCTGCCGAGCCGGTGTTAACACTAGAGAGAGCGTCGGTATCCGCGCGATCCAGGGCATAAGCATAGTGGTAGTTGACCATCGGATTCTTGGAGTCCGATTCCACCGCCTTCTTCAGAAGTGCCAGAGCTTCATCGTATTTTTTTTGCCGCAGGCGTAACAACGCCAGCGAGGTTTGGGCGGAGCTGAGACCGGGAGCTTTCGCCGTCGCAGCCATCAAATGTGGTTCCGCATCAGCCGGACGGTTCAAATGAAGGAGGAGGTCGCCGAGGTAAAACTCCGATTCAGCTTCCGAGAGCGTTGTCGTCGTCATTGAACGCACGTCGATCTGCAGGTTCTCCCGCGATGTCACCTTCATAGTCGGCCAATTTGTCCGCTTGCGGACGTACTCCCGGACTTCATCTTCCAGTGTGCCGTAGTCGGTCTGAAACGATTCGCCGAAGCTGTCCTCAAAAGGCGCCCCTTTTGTCAGGGCCGTCAACAATTGGACGAATTGAGTTCTTCGCTTTCCTTCGGCGCCAAGGATCAGGTAGTGCACGAAAGCCCACGATTCCGCATAGAACATTCCCTGCTTCGAAGCTTCGTTATATTCCGGCGAGTTCTGTTGAATCGAGAGCAGCCTCTTTAATGGAATGAACTGCGGCGTCTGGTTCAGCATCGCTAGGTGGTGTTCGGGCGCTCGTCCGATGCTGAATTCATTTGCCTTGTTGCCCATTTCGAACGTGCTGTAGCACTCGGCAAGTCCTTCGGTGATCCAAAGAGGCAGTCCACCGACGTTCTCGCGGAGAAGGAAGTGGACGTACTCATGGAGCACAATATTGGGCGAACCGATCACAGGAGTCACAGCGATGTAATTGATATCTTCACCGGGCTGGAAGAATGCGAGCGCGTTGGACGGCTGCCCTTGATAGAGCGGCTTGTATGGTTTCAAGGACTCGTCATTCTTAAAGACTAATACATTAACGGGAACGGTTGAGCTTTGGTCCATTTTGGGAAACATCATCGCCAGCGCCGTTCGGAAGTCCTCCAGGGTACGTCCGACGCGGCGAATATCGGATTCACTGGCGTTTCCCACGAGCAGGAAATTCTTGGAGCGAATGCTCAACCATTTGTCGGCTGCGAGCGAAGGGCGAGTGAGCAGCAACAAAGCGGCGAGGGCCAAGAGACGCTTCATGGCTTTAAAAATACATGAGGTTGCCCCGAACGTAAACTTCGACGACGCATTTTTTATCGCTTTCCAAACAGAGCGTGGAGAGAGCTTCTTCCGCCTTCCGGCGAGGTTTTACATCGACAACAATGAAGTCGGCATCTTTGCCGGCAGCGAAATTACCGATGTGATCGGATATTCCGAGCGACCGTGCGCCGGCGAGCGTTGCAAGGTATAAGGCTTCAGTCGGCGTCATAGCGGTAGCGCGTATCGCTTCGCGCATCTGTTCGAACATGGACAGTGAAGGACCTCCGGCAATATCGGTTCCGAGGGAAATCATCAGTCCCGCATCTTGAAGCTTGCGATACGGCATGGTGCCGCTCCGAAGCGTTTGATTGGAATAGGGGCAAAAGGCAATCTTTACTTCGCGTTTTGCGAGCAGGTTTATTTCTTCGGCTGATAGATGAATGCAATGCGCCATGATAGTTCGCGCGCCGAGCAGACCGGCATCGTCGTAAACGCCTGCGTACGACGGCTTGTCGGGAAACAGATCACGGATCCATCGGACCTCGTTTACGTTTTCGGCCAGGTGCGACTGAACAAAAGCGCCCGTCTCGCGCGCGATCTGTCCGACACGGTGCATGAGAGAGATCGAGCAGGAGGCGGCAAACCGTGGCGTAAATACGTAGCGCAATCGGCCGCCATCGTTGTTATCCCATTTTTCAAATAGCCGCACGCTGGCGTGAATGGAGCGTTCCGTATCTTCCATCAGTCCGGGAGGCGAATTGCGGTCCATCATTACTTTGCCGATAAACGCACGCACGCCCTTCGCGCGCGCTGCGATAAAGGCGATGTCGGTTGCCGGCTCGTGTATGGAACAGTAGATTGCCGCCGTCGTTGTGCCGTTTGCCACCAATTCGTCAAAAAAAGTCGTGGAGATTTCTTCGGCGTATGCGGGATCGGCAAATCGCGCTTCTTCCGGATATGTATAAGTGTTCAACCACGTCAACAATTCACCTTCTCCAACACCCATCATCGCGAACTGTGGCAAGTGAACATGCGTGTCTACGAAGCCGGGCAGGATAATTTTTTCGTTGAAGTCGCGGAACTTGGCATCCGGAAATTCCCAACGTGGATCGTCGGCGGTAATTCGGACGATTTTCTCGCCTTCGATCACAAGGTAACCGGGATCGTAGTAATCGACCCGATCCGGCGCGAGGGGGTTGATAACGAGTCCTTTGAAGATGCGCCTAGTATCGCGAGTACCCATATCGCGCCCGGTCCTTGCCAGGAAACAGGCCCACTAGGATAATTCCGATAACGAAGCCGCCGACGTGCGCCCACCACGCGACGCCTCCAGCATTGGCCGTGGTGGTGGCCAGCGCGGCGGTTCCGTACAAGAATTGCATAAGGAACCAGAAGATGAGGAGGAGCACGGCAGGAATTTCGATGACCTGCAGAAACATAAAAATCGGCACCAGCGTCAGGACTCGAGCAAATGGAAAGGACACCACATACGCCCCCAAAACACCCGCAATTGCGCCGCTTGCGCCGACGCTGGGAACGCTGGTCTGGGAATTGAGCACGGTATGGACAATTCCGGCGCCTAAGCCGCAGAGCAGATAAAATAGAAGGTAGTTGAAGTGACCCAACCGGTCTTCGACGTTGTCGCCGAAAATCCAGAGGTACCACATGTTCCCGATCAGGTGGAGCCATCCGCCATGCAGGAACATCGAAGTGAAAAACGGCAGCGCGACGGCCGTGAAGGGAATATGGGATTGAGGCCACGCAAGCACCGTTGTCGGAACAACTCCATAATGCATGATGAATCGTTCGAAGCTGCGGCTACCAAGCGACAGTTCGTAAAAAAAGACGAAGACATTGGCAGTGATGAGAGAAACTGTAATGAATGGAAATGAGCGCGACGGAATGTTATCTCTAAAAGGGATCATGTCTTTTCGGCCGGCCATGCGTGCCAGCCTTCTCGTTTCAATCGCACTGGTCGTGCTCTTTCCGTTCGTCCAGTCTGTTTTGGCCGCCGATGCCAAACAGATTTACGAAGAGGCCACTAATGCCCTCTACAATCTCGACTTTAGCACCGCAGAGCACACCTACGAAACGTTGACGCGCGACTATCCGGATAATCCGGATTATTGGAACGCGGTGGCTTCCGCAATCTGGGTCCGGATTACGTTCAACCAGCAGAAACTCAACATTGAAAGTTTCTCCGGCAGTTCTTTGGGAACAAAGGATTCGAGAGACACCGTCAATCCGGCTGATGAAAAGCGTATGCGCGACGTGATCACGATCGCCATCCAAAAAGCCGACGCGATACTCAAACAGAATCCAAATGACGTGCGGGCGTTGTACGCCAAAGGAGTCTCGCAAGGTACGCTGGCGGCCTTCGAGGCTACTGTCAAGCGGTCATATATGTCCGCGCATGGTAAGGCGAAGGCGGCGCATGATCTTCACGAGCAGGTGCTGAAGCTGGATCCTACATTTGATGACGCCCAGATTGGCGTCGGTGCTTACGATTACGTTGTCGGGGTACTTCCTGCGTTTCTGAGGTTCGTATTGTCTCCATTCGGCGTGCGCAGCGCGGGCAAAGAGATGGGTATCCAGGAACTCGAAGCGGTGGCGGCAAGAGGAAAAATCGCTTCAAGCGACGCCAAAATGATCCTCATCGTCGTGTATACCCGTGAGAAACGGTATGAACAGGCCTTGAAACTTCTGGAGGAGCTTCACTCGAAGTACCCCCGCAATTTTCCCTTCGAGCTAGCGCAAGCATCCGTGTACAGAAAGATGCAGAAGTGGGATGATGCCGAGCGGGTGTATGAACAGATTTTGGCGAAAATCCACGCGAAGAAGGACGGCTACGAGCGCCTGCGTCAAGCCAGAGTTCTGTCCGCCCTAGGCACGAATGATGTAGATAGCCACCAGTTTGAACGAGCGATGGACACGTTCCAACAAGTTATCTCCGCTAACGATGCCACGGTCAACGAAAAGGGCCGCGCTCAGCTTTGGCTAGGAAAACTCTTCGACTCCGAAAAGGACCGCAGCAAAGCCCTCGAACACTACGAAGCGCTGCTGGCCCTCGACTGCAGCCCGGATTTGAAAGCCGAAGCGCAGAGATATAAGCGGCATCCCTTCGGCGAATAGCTAGGAGCGCTTCCTCTTCTTCTTCGCAAACGGATGTAGGGAGTCGGAGGCGTCGTAGGCTTCCCTGAGCCAGTCGGTGATCGGGGACTCGACCTGGTCGCGATGTATGACGCGAATCTGATGTCCGAATTTGACGCTCGAGGCCGGAACCATCTTAAGTACGCGTGAATCTTTAAGTTTCCTCCCAAGAAAGAACCATATCTCCAGAAACTTTCTTTGCGGACGTACGAAGAAGTAGCAGGCCTTTCGCGAAAACATGATCGATCGATGCGAGGCATAGATCCTTTGATCGCCGAATTCAGCAGCTGTGTCCCGCAATCGTTCCCACGCGTCGAGCAGGTCTTCAGAAAGACCTCGCGTTAGGTTCTCTTCCGTCGTGGTCCAGCAATCGTGCGGCGTCCCCTCTTCAATCTCTTCCTTGCAGTGATAGCACTCTCTCGTTGCCATCGGCCCTCCCGAATTAATTGGGCAAGCGGCCTAACATTCCACGGTTCGATCATAAGATTACAATCGTTAAGTGAACACTAGGCTCGAACTCGACGTTTCGTATGGCGCGCTGCTGAGGCTGCCTTCGGTTGGACGGATTCTGCTGGGGATGCAGATTGCCCATATTGGACAATCTCGGATTCCCGATCGGCTCTGCGTTCGCGGGCGTCGTTGCTGCACGTTCAATTGAAACGGCCCTCCTTGTTGCCGTTGTCACGAGCTTCGCCGCTGCAATTTTAGCAATCTTGCTGGTCCCCTCTAACGCATGAATACATGGCGGAAAATGACTGCCTTTGCATTCGAAGCGGTTAACTTTGCTTCACAAATAATCGATTTCGGCCCGGAAACGATTAACTCGACGACCGGCATAAGTGACTTCGGCTGCAAGTTGATTAACTGTGAGCTTGAGAAGATTAAATCCGGCGTTCACATGATTATTGTTGCGACGCCAATGACTAATTGCGTTCTCATAACGATCTTCTCCAGGCCGGAAATAATTATTTCGACGGCGCAAATAATTATTGATGCGATCGTAGCGGTATTTGCGGATACCATCTAAAGTCCATCATTTCTGTGACTTGCAGGATAGCCCGATTGAAGCGGTCATTTTCGTGATCGTAGCGGTATTTGTTGCCATCGTAGCGATCTTCTCCGTCACTGTAGCGGTCTTGTTCGGAAGCGTAGCGCTCAAGTCCGGAACCCAAGCAGTATTGGTCCGCGTGGCGAAGGTTATTTCCGGCTTCGAAACGATCATTTCCGGATTGGAGAAGATTATCTTCGCTTCAAAGAAAATTAAGACCGCCACCGAAGCGACATAGTTTGAACCCGAGAAGATTATTATCGTGCCGGAAGCAATCTTCTTTGCACCGGACATGATTAATTCCGCCCGCAAGAAGATTAATTCCCGGCCGAAGATAATCAACTTGCTCGCGAAGAAAATGATCGTTATAACGGAGCCGATCATTTCCGTACGCCGTAGCTCTGGCGATACCATTATCTAGACGGTTTGCGATGCCAAAATAGCAGAAGATGAAATCATCGACGCTTGGAAAAAGCACCTCGGCAATTGAAGTCGTGGGTATCTCAAAGCATGGTTTATGGCTTCATGTTCGCGGTGAAGAGTACTTTTTGTCATTTAAGGTTTATCCCTGGTTCAAGGACGCGAAGATCGCGTCCGTATTGAAAGTGAAGTTGGTGCACCGGGAGCACCTATATTGGCCGGATCTTGACGTTGATCTCGAACTGGAATCCCTCAGGCGTCCCGAAAAGTATCCGCTCACTTACCGGCCGACTGCATAACAAGCTGCTGCAGACCGACGAGCGGCACGCCACTGGGTTGGCTTGAGCAATGTTGGGGCCGCGCGCCGCTCGCGGCTGAGGCCCAGGGCCGTTCGGCGGACGACTTGCTTCCTTGCTC
>QHWY01000139.1 GCA_003223875.1 Acidobacteriota bacterium
TCTGGAAAGCAGTTCAGTGGAACCGTAGCTTCTCCGGAGTTACGTCGAAATCTGTCCGCATGATTACACTTCTGCCAGCATCGAACGCAGTAAGGCGTCATTCGGCGCGTCGATCGGTTTCTTCCATCACTGTGGCGTAATTAACGCCGAGGAATGTAATGGTCGGTTTGACGTGGCCCTTCACTCCGACTCTGGCGCCTTTACTGGGAACGCCGCGACCATTGGTCACAACCCAAAGACGGCCCGATCCATCATCGACTTGATAAATTCCTCTCCCTAAAGCCCCGATGGATTGTGTGACATGGCCGGCAACTGCAACCTCTTTGTTCATGTATCGGCCCGGATCGGCGTTGATTTCGGCGATCTTTTTCCGCTCACACGCAACCAGCGAAAGAGCCACAATCAGTATTGCGGTTAAATAAACAATTTTTCCAGTCATAGCTTTTTTGTATTTCGGGCCGCGAATTTCGAAAAGGAATTGGTGCCCTGCTTGGAGATCCCATTGACGATGATTCCTGCATTCGGGACCATGGAAGCTTGCCTTCTCACCAATCCGAAAGCCACAAGCCCGAAATTTCGATCAATTCTTGTTGCGCGTCGCTAGGCCATAAATCAGACCGGCGATTCCGCCGGAGAGCGCGCCAATGCCTGCGCCCTTTCCACCACCTGCGACAGCAGCGATAGCAGCGCCCGCTCCTGCGCCGCCGCCAACGATGAGAGCCTCGCGGCCGAGTGACCGTTTCTTATGGGATTGGTAGACGGGGGCGCCCGCTGCAGGTGTATTGGACACATAAACAGTTTTCGGTTGAACCAAATGTGACCGGCTCGCGGGTGCAGTGGATGCCACGGTTTCTATGGGGGAAATCACCTTCTCTTCAATAGGATTAAACGCCCCGCTTGTTGCGGTGTAGATTCCGTTCGCCATAGTTCCAAGCAGAAATGCCAATACCGTCCCGGCGGCGATTAAAATTTTTGCTCTCACGAGTTTACCTTCTCTCGCTTGAGGTTTTGACGCGGGCCAGAAAGGTTCGACAGCATTGTGCGGAAGAATTTCCCTCGGCTGAAACCCTCTTCGGATGAGGGTTTCAGCCGAAATACCACCATAATTGCGTGATACCTCAGTAGAAAGCAAAAAGCTCTGCTCGCGGTACAGGAGACAGTGAGCAATTTCTCGGGTTCAGAAAATTGCTCACTGTCCCCAAATTTCTTTCGAGGACTTATGCGGAATCTCAAACATAAATACCCAAGAAGTTCCGAAGCACAATTACAAGCCGAAACTTTTGCCCTTTAGAGCACCGCTGAACGGGATCTCGGATAGGACCCTTCAACTGGACCGCAGCAAACGATCTGTTCAAACGAGCTTCTTCGATCCAACTCTAGATTCCTAACGTGTTGTTGTGGTAACGTCGCCGTCTTGGGATCATCACAACATTGTCGTAGGAGGAGTCATGGAGGGATTGGAAGCAATCTTCAGGTGGCTGCACGTCCTCGCGGGAATCGTCTGGATCGGACACCTCTACTTCTTTAACTGGGTCAACGGACCGTTTCAGGCCAAGATCGATGGGCCCACAAAAAAAATCGTTAATCCCGAATTGATGCCTCGCGCGCTCTACTGGTTCCGATGGGGAGCAGCCTACACGTGGATCACGGGTGTTCTTCTTCTCGGACTCGTCTACTACATGGGACAGCAAGCTCTCGCAACCGGCGCCGATTGGTCGGCTGGCGCGATGATTATGATTGCTGTGACTTTCCTGGGTGTTTTTCTATACGACGCCTTATGGAAGAGCGGCCTTGCCAATAATCTGCGGGGGGCTGTGGTCGTTTCATTTCTACTCGTCGCGATCATCGTCGCATTGTTCGTGCATTTTGCTCACTTCAGTTATCGCGGGACGCTGGTTCATACGGCCGCCCTATTCGGAACGATCATGGCATTCAACGTGTGGTTCCGAATCTGGCCAGCACAACAGAAAATCATTCGGGCGACAAAGAATGGAGAAACGGCTGATGCCAATGTGGTGAAGCTTGCGGGATCGAGATCACGTCACAATACCTACATGTCCGTGCCCTTACTCTGGGGCATGATTGGCCAGCACACCACTTATTTCGCGGGAGGCAATCTCGGCATCCCCAGCGACTATTTTTGGATATTCCTGCTGATTATCATCATTGTCGGCTGGCATATCGTTTTTCAGGTGTACAAGAAGGCAGGCAAAGTTCCCGGATTCTAACACTGTAGCGGCGGTCTATGACCGCCGGCGATCGCTGTGATTGGACATCGCCGGCGGTCATAGACGTCATAGACCGCCGCTACAGCTATCTACCGGCCCGCAACAACGAGCGGGCTTCGGAGCGTGAATTCAAGCTTGGTTTCCGAGGGGATGTTCAGCTTATCGCCTTTGGTCAGGACCTGAACTGCGGTTGCGCCACCGCCGCCGACTCCGGCGCCAATCGCCGCGCCTTTGCCTCCGCCGGCGATAGCTCCGATAGCGGCCCCGATACCGGCGCCAAGACCTGCTCGTTTGGCGGTTTGTTTGCCGCGTGCTTCGCCGACTTCACTGTATTCGGAGGTAGTCACCGAGTACGGAATCCCGTTAACGATGATCTGCGTCAACTCGAGACCCAACTGCGCCGATCCTTTCAGGCGGCCGGCGTCCTCGATGTTGGCAATGCGGCCGCGAACGTCGGCGCCGCGTGGAATCACCTCGATTCCTCCTTGTGAAATCGGTTCATCAAGCACAGCCACAAAGGTATCGCCGAGTTTGTTGGTCTCGCTGTTGACGCTGTCGATCATTCGAATGACGATTTTCGAACCCGTCGGAATTGTCCAACCCGTATTTGCAGCGTTCGTTGATGTCGGTCTCGTTACGCGTTCTGAACCGGGAACGAGCTTCGGGTCGGCGCCCGATGTAGCGCTTCGCGCGGTCGCGGCGTTTGAAGTTGCAGTCGGATTCGAGGCGCTCTTCTCATCACCGAACTGAATTTGCTGAACCGATAACAGGTCGTAGTCCTTTACGGCTCCGTCCCTCGTACGAAATTTGATGACCCTCGCTGACCCACCCTCAAAATAACCGGAAATCTTTTCCCCGTTTTTGAGGACCAACGTGTCCGAAAACGCAGGCATCACCAACAAAGCAAATGCCGCGAGCAACGTTGAAATTTGTGTCAGTTTTCTCATTACATCCTCCCAAGAGCTCTATTGTACCAGTCTAGACGTTCTGGCAATTTCTCTGCTGATAAATGTTACTACAAGGACAGTCTCGGACAGGTCCAGGTGGCATCCGGTGACAGGTTGTGTTGACTTCTCAGCACTCACAAGCATCACGGGGAATCTCAGCTATCCATGAGAAATCCTTGCCGGTGATATGTCTCCAGGCTAGATTGAACGCCAATATGATGCGCGGCTTCACGATGATCGAGATGGTGATCGTTCTAGCGATCATTGGTCTGTTCGCCGCTGCTCTGACGCCGATGGTCACGAATTATGTGGATCAGTCGCGCGTGGCGAAAGCGCAATCGGATTTGCGGACGATCGGCGAGGCGATTTCCCGTTTCGAAAAGGATGTCGGCCGATACCCGATGTGGTCGACCGCGAATGCGTTGTTACAAGACAGTACGGCGAATGTCGTGACACTGCGCGGTCCGGGGAATCTGCCGACCGAAACTTCGACAACGGCCTGGACGAGCGCAACTCCCACCGATTCGGACTGCCTGAACACTTGCCAGTTTGATGATCTGCAAAACCAGTTGCTCACCAACGCGCCCGCTTACGCGACCGCGTCCACATTGGCAAAGCCATTCAAGTGGAAAGGGCCGTATCTGGACTCGTCCGCCGATCCGTGGGGTAATAGTTATCTGGCAAACATTATTCGTTGCAAATCCAGCAGCAACAGTGCGTGCTTCGTGTTATCTGCCGGTCCGAATGGCAGAGTAGAGACATCGTTCACGGTTTCAAAAACCACCTCGATCAATCCCGCCGGGGACGACATTCTCTATCGCATCAAGTGAGCTACAATGCCTAGTTGAATGCGGGCCCGTAGCTCAGCTGGATAGAGCATCTGCCTTCTAAGCAGGGGGTCGCAGGTTCGAGTCCTGCCGGGCCTATGAAGGCATTGCGGAGATGCGACCCGGTCGAAAACGCCGAGTCGAATCTGATATAGTAAGGGGTTGGGTATGTCCATAAAACTAAGGCAGATAGCTGGAAAGGAGAATCAGTAGTGCCAAATCAGTCCCCCCAAGCTCTAGTTGCGGAGGAAGAGCAACGATTAAACGGGGGTCCAGTCATCAATGATTTCAGCATTCAAGTCGCCACGGTCAACGGTTCCGGTAGTCAATCTTCAAATACAATTTTAATGCGTTCTATTTTCCAGATGGGAATTCCTGTCAGTGGAAAAAATCTGTTTCCATCCAATATTGCCGGGCTGCCAACCTGGTTTACGATCCGCGCCAATAAAGATGGTTGGATCGCGCGGCGAAAAGAAATCGATTTTCTTGTCGCTATGAATCCGGAGACCGCACGCGAGGACGTCATGAATTTGGATCCGAATCGCGTTGTGGTCTACGAAGAAACACTCAAGCTCAATCAATACCGAAGGGATCTCAGCTTTTTTCCGGTTCCCTTCGCGAAACTTGCCACCGAGATCACTCCCGATTCGCGCCTTCGAAAACTGCTTGCGAACATGATTTATGTCGGAGTCGTGGGCGAACTCCTGGAGATCGATCCGGCGGAAACCGAGACTGCGCTGACGAAGCAGTTCAAAGGGAAAGCCAAGGCTGTCGCGCTGAACAAGACCGCGCTCGACATTGGCCGCAAGTATGCGAAAGAGACTTTCGATCGAACCCTGGTGCCTTACAAATGCCAGCGCATGAATGCCACCAAAGGCAAAATCATCATCGACGGCAATGCGGCGGCGGCATTGGGATGTATGTTCGCCGGCGTGACCGTCGCCACTTGGTATCCGATTACTCCTTCATCGAGCCTTTGCGAAACATTAGCGGATTACATGAAGGATTACCGGATCGAGAAAGACGGTAAAGCGAATTTCGCGATTGTGCAAGCTGAAGACGAGTTGGCGGCTGTGGGCATGGCGATCGGCGCGGGCTGGGCCGGCGCTCGATCGATGACCTCGACCGCGGGCCCTGGAATTTCGCTGATGCAGGAATTTATCGGACTCGGATACTACGCCGAGATTCCGACGGTGATCTTCGACATCACGCGCGTTGGGCCGAGCACAGGTTTACCGACAAGAACTCAACAGTCCGACATTCTGTCTCTGGTTTACGCTTCGCATGGTGACACGAAACACATCGTGCTGCTACCGGCGAGCGTCGAAGAATGTTTCCAGATGGGCTACGACGCCTTCGATCTGGCCGAGCGGTTCCAAACGCCGATCTTTGTCATGAGCGACCTCGATCTCGGCATGAATAACTGGATGTCGGATCCCTTCAACTATCCGAAAAAGAAGTTCGATCGCGGCAAGGTCCTTTCGGCCGAAGACCTGAAGAGGCTGGGAAGTTTCAGGCGATATGCCGACGTCGATGGCGACGGCATTTCATACCGGACACTACCCGGCACGAACCATCCGGCGGCGGCGTACTTCACTCGTGGAAGCGGCCACAACGAAAATGCCGTATATAGCGAGCGTCCCGACGATTACAAAGGCAATATGGACCGGCTCAATAAAAAATACGAAACGGCTCGACAGCACATTCCGCAGCCGGAGATCCAGTATGCGAACGGCACGAATATTGGTTTTCTGGCATTTGGCACGACGCACTGGGCCATTATCGAATCGCTCGATCAGCTTCAGCGTGAATACAACACACGCGTAAGCTACTACCGTTTGCGCGCCGTGCCGTTTACGAAGCACCTGACGGAATTTTTTGAAAAGCATGACCGCGTCTACCTCGTCGAACAAAATCGCGACGGTCAAATGGCGATGTTGGTCAAATTGGAATTACCGGTTGAACTCGTAGGTAAGCTCCGCAGTATCCGTCATTACAGCGGAATCCCGATCGATGCCCGTTTTGTGACGGATGCACTCGTGGGCGCGGAGAAAGGAGAACAGAACTAATGTCAACGACGACACACCAACCGCCCGCCGCACCGAAGCATGTGAACCGGCTGGGTTTCACCATGGCCGATTACAAAGGCGCCGAATCGACTCTCTGCGCAGGATGCGGCCACGACGCCATTACTGCCCAAATCATCAAGGCATTTTATGAATACGGCGTCGAGCCGCAACGAGTCGCTAAGCTCAGCGGGATCGGCTGCTCCAGCAAAACACCGGCTTACTTCTTGAGCCAATCGCACGGATTCAACGGCGTTCATGGACGCATGCCCTCTGTTGCAACAGGTGTCATGCTGGCGAACAAATCGCTCGTTTCGATTGGCGTCAGCGGTGATGGAGATACCGCTTCCATCGGGATGGGTCAGTTTGTCCATTTGCTTCGGCGCAACGTTCCAATGATCTACATCATCGAGAACAATGGCGTTTACGGCCTGACCAAAGGCCAGTTTTCGGCCACAGCCGATTTAGGCTCCAAAGCGAAGAGCGGCGTCATGAACGACCTTCCCGCAATCGACGTTTGCACGATCGCCATCGAACTGGGCTGCAACTTTGTGGCGCGATCATTTGCCGGCGATCCGAAGCAGATGGTTGCTCTGCTGAAAGCCGCACTAGGCCATCGTGGCACCGCGTTGTTCGACGTCATCAGTCCTTGCGTAACGTTTAATAATCACGAAGGATCGACGAAAAGTTATAAATACGCGAAGGACCATGAAGAATTGCTGCACGAGATTTCGTTCGTGCCTTTCTTCGAGCAGATCACAGTCGATTATGCGGAGGGCGAAACGACCGACGTCGGACTGCATGACGGCTCTCACATCCGCCTGCGCAAAACCGACAAAGGTTACGACCCGACGAACAAAGGCGAGGCTCTCGATACCTTGCGAAAATGCCAGGAATCGAATGAGTTCTTGACCGGCCTAATTTACATTAATGAAATGAAGCCTGATTTCCTGACGCTGCTGAATATGGCGGATCAGCCGTTGGCGACGCTGCCTCAAGAACGTGTGCAGCCGAAAGAAGACGACCTCAGGGAAATCATGGCAGAATTGATGTAGCTCGTTACGGTGAGCGTAGCAGCTCATAGAGCGGCAGAATCTGGAGTCACCAACCCTAGAGGGAAAACATTACAGTGGCAGCCACACAAGCCGATTCTCCCACTCGGCTGCCTCAGAGGCGAGTGGAATCGCTTCGGACTTTCCTTTGGCTTCAGCCCACTTCTGATCCTGACGCATGAGATACGCATCAACTTCGGCCTTGTGTGCAAGATAGTGGGCGATGGCGCCGTACAGTTGTTCCAAGTCCAAGAGCTCGAAATTCTGACAGATTGTTTCCGGAGACTCACCTCGACGAAATGCGTGAATGATCGAATCCAACGAGATCCGCGTCCCTGCAACGTAAAAGTTGCCGTCGCGATCCTCAATGTATTCTTTGGACATGTGAAAATAGTACCGCTTCTGACACTGTCTTTATAGAAAGTCACGTAGCGCCGAAGGAGAGGGATGGCACCCGGCCGCGCTCGTGCAATCGCCAGCTTCCCCAAGGCGATGGAATGGTAATGAATCAGAAAACTGGAAAGGCTCGGAAGACCCAGCGGCGCGAACTCGCTAAATATCGGCAGGCGATTCCACCACTCGGCGAAGCGCTGGTAGAGTTCGAAAGTGCATCCCCGGCTGGCGTCAACCGGTCTAGTGCACTACTCGCGGTAATCGCCGTTCTCGTCTTTCTGGCGATTGTGCGGCTGCGGATTGCGGACGTGCCGCTTGAG
>QHWY01000470.1 GCA_003223875.1 Acidobacteriota bacterium
GCTATTCTGAAACGCACGGCTAAATTCGATTACGAAGAGCCGTCAGACGAGGAACTAACCGCTGCCGCGGGTCGAGTCTTCGAAATGCTTGATCGCGAAGAGAATGATCCCACGCCGCGGTGAGGTCTGGATTGTCGATCTTGGTCTCGCGCAAAAGACGCGGCCAGCGCTTATTCTGAGCGCCGCCTATTCGGACGAAGACCGCGCGCTGATCACAGTCATTTCGCACACGACGAAACTCCGCAGATCGAAATTCGAGCTGCCGGTATCGGTGCCTTTTTTAAAACCCGGTGCCTTCGTCGTACAAAGCGTTACGACAATTCCGGCAAAGCTCGCGCTGCGGCGACTCGGCACAATCTCGGATGAGCAATTGAGGATGATCGAGGATGGCGTGCGGCGTTGGCTGGCACTGTAGAATTCGAGCAAACGTGGGTGCACGGGTTGCTCTCACACTTCGACCATATCGGTGGTTTGCTGGAACGGCACGTTGCGATCGTGGTCGCCATCGCACGTCGACTGGATTCGGCTTGGAAGTGGACTAAGAATTTAGAGAACGAATTCGGATCACATGACTGCGACATACTCAGGCATCGATGGCTACGTTGGGAACACGCCGTTGATTCGACTGCGGCGCCTGTCCGAACTGACGGGATGCGAGATTCTGGGAAAGGCGGAGTTCATGAATCCGGCCGGCTCGGTGAAAGATCGAGCCGCGTATGGAATCATCACCGACGCGGAGGCAGCGGGTCGCCTTAAACTGGGCGCAACGATCGTTGAGGGAACCGCCGGTAACACTGGGATCGGGCTTGCAGTCATCGGGCGCGCCAGAGGCTATCGCACCGTTATTGTGATTCCGAACAATCAGTCGCCGGAGAAAATGCATTTGCTCCGCACGCTGGGCGCGGAGGTAAAGGCGGTCCCTGAAAAGCCATACAAGGATCCAGAAAATTACAATCATATCGCGCGTCGCCTTGCAGAGGAGCGCGGCTGGTTCTGGGCGAACCAGTTCGATAACACGGCTAATCGCGACGCGCATTATCGCAGCACCGGACCTGAGATCTGGAAACAAACCGACGGCAAAGTGAGTGCGTTCGTCGCTGCTGTCGGCACCGGCGGCACGCTTGCGGGTGTAAGCAGTTATCTCGAGGAACAAAATCCAAAGATTGAGATTGTCTGCGCCGATCCGTATGGCGCGGCGATGTGGTCGTGGTTTACCAATGGTAATCTGGACACGAACGACGGTGATTCTATTGCGGAAGGCATCGGTCAGGGACGGGTCACGAAGAATGTCGAAGGCATCAAGGTCGATCACGCCTATCGCATTCCGGATCAGACTGGCCTGACGATCGTTTATCAGCTCCTGCGTGAAGAAGGTTTGTTCCTCGGCTTATCAAGCGGCATTAACGTTGCCGGTGCGGTGCGTTTCGCCAAAGAATCCGGCCCGGGTCAGACCATCGTTACAATTCTTTGCGACTCGGGCCACAAATATCAATCAACGGTTTTCAATCGCGATTGGCTCGCCTCCAATCATCTCGATCCGGATCTTCCCCTGCAATCGGTTCTCGACCACTAATCTTGTATAATTAGCGATGCATCAATTTCAGCGAGTTGGCGGCATTAGATATTTGGCAGCACATCGTAGAAATCGTCATCTTCGCTCGATCCGCCTTCGCCTTTCCCGAGAAGTTCCACCGACTGGACAAACTCGATTCGCTCAATCCACTTCACCATTTTGTAGGCAAGCTGGTTTTCGATCCGAAGCCGGAGAGGCGCTCCGTAAACGTCGGTCAGCGGCGCCCCATTCATCTCCAGCGCCAGGATCGCATTGTGTTCGATCGCATCGGTGATGCGTTGGGTGTCATAATAACTGCCGCCAAAGAGCGCTTCGCCAAATGAATAAAATGCCAGCACCTTCGCGTCCCGTTTTGGTTTAACCTGCTCGACGAGCTTGCGAATCAGAACTCCGCGCCAGGCGGCGATGCCCGACCATCCCTGAATGCAATGCTGCATCGTAATAGTATCCTCCGTTGCCATCGTGCGCAGATCTTCCAGCGATAACTCCAATGGATTGTCGATCAATCCGGTGATCTTCAATCGAAAGTCCTTGAATCCGTTCGCTGCCATCTGTTTCCAGTCGTCGCGCACTGGCAGTTTCCCGTTAGGCCACAGGCGTGGCGAAATATCACTCGGGCTGTAAATTCTTTTCGGCGGCGTCAGCCGATCGAGAGTTACCGATAGCAACGGTTCGGATATTAAACGGTAAGTGCGTTGCACGCGGCGAGGGGAGTACCACGATATGTAGTGAGCCGCGATCCATGTAATCACCACTGCGGTCAAGCCGATCGTTCCCAACGCCAAGCCAGTCCAACTCGCGTCTTCTGTTCCCAGAACAATGTGATTCATGTTTCGCCGCAATCCAGTTAGAGCGACCAGCGCCACATGGGCGACGACAAAAAGAGTGAACCCAACCAGAATCAGGAAATGAATCGAACGTGCGCATTGCCGGCCGCCAAACAGTTTGCCGTAAACCGGCCACCGATTGACGATCGCCGGGGACATGACGAGGCCAGTCAAGATGGAAAGCGGAGCCATCACATAGATGGTTCCGGCATAGGCCAGTTGCTCGAGCGGGTTATAGGCACAGAAGGAGTTTGGTTCGGGCGGAAGCCGAAGGTTGGC
>QHWY01000471.1 GCA_003223875.1 Acidobacteriota bacterium
CGCCAATCTGGTCAACGAAGCCGCGCTGAATGCAGCGGGCATGAATCAGAAGACGGTCACGCACGAAGATTTCGAAAGCGCTAAGGATAAGGTGCTGATGGGTGTTGCGCGCAAATCGCTCATCATCAGCGAGCATGAAAAGCGCGTCACGGCGTATCACGAGGCCGGTCATGCGATGGTTGCCACGATGGTTGAAGGCGCGGATCCACTTCACAAAGTCACCATCATTCCGCGCGGCATGGCGTTGGGTGTAACCCAGCAGCTGCCTGTCGACGATCGTCATACGTATCCGCGGTTGTACCTCGAAGGTCACCTCGCGATCATGATGGGTGGCCGACTCGCCGAGGAGCTGTTCCTGCAGACCATGACGACCGGCGCCGGCAACGATATCGAACAGGCAACCGAGCTCGCGCGAAAGATGGTTTGTCGGTTCGGCATGTCATCGCTTGGACCGATGATTTTCGGCAAGCAGGAAGAGCAGATATTCCTCGGACGTGAAATCGCGCAGCATCGTGATTACAGCGAGCACACAGCGGCTGCAATCGATGAAGAGGTTCGAAAGTTCGTTCTTCAGGGCTACGACCGGGCGAAAAGTATCCTTTCGGAAAATCGGGAAGCGCTGATTCGGATTGCGGAAGCGCTGCTGGAACGCGAATCTCTCGATGCGGCTGAGGTCAAATTGCTGATCGCTGGACAGCCGCTTGAAGAACGGCGTTCTCCGAAAGTCGAACCCGAAAACGAGAAACCGACTCCGGTGCCGTCAAAAGGCGTTGTGCGGCCGACCCCTGGTATTTCACCGCACGAGAAGCCCTCACCGGCGTAACGAAAAGGAAAGAACACAAAAGGACCCTCGTCTCATCCGCCGCATTGTCCGAGTGCTCACCCCAAGGATCTCCGCCGCCTGCCACCACGTGATCTGTTTCGACATTGCTCGCATCACGATTTCCTGCACTTTCATCGTTCGCTCCACTGCGGCTACCGCTAAAAAACCAATCCCGCCGAGAAAATGCACTGTTTCGCCCAACGACGATTCGGTTTCGAGGCTTCAACGAACACCGCCGCAACAGACGTCCGACTCTCCGCCTGCGGATCGACGCGAAATTTCTCGCCGTCGCAATCGATACATCGACTGCAGCCAGTTGAAGTGCCGACAACTGGCAAAATATCTATACCGCCCTGCAGTAATAATTCAACAGCCCACCCAGGCGTTGCCGCCGCTCAATCCGTCCTCCCGTGTTGACTGTTCTCTTCATCGGAATGATCAGTCGATTGTCGAGGCCCTGATGATTTCGTTCATAATGATACAACCCGACAACGAAATACCCATATTGCCGTAACAGGAATCGTCCACTATCCATGGCATCCGTGGCGGAATCGCAGTGTGTTCATCGATGACGTGATCGATAGGAATGGCGGCGTATATTTTCGTTGCCATGTGGAAGAGACGCTGCACCACAGGGCTTTGGAAATACCCGATTGGATGCTGAAGGAAACTTGCAGCACGACAGGCCTTGTCGAAACGCCTGTCGTTAACTGCAGTGCTCTATGCAATCTCAAAGCGCTGCTGGACGGCGCCTCCAGCCATCACCTGGGCCTGACAGAAGCCCAGTGCTTCGAAGGAGGCGCTGATGCAACAGACACAGGATCGAAAGCCGTTTCAATGCCGACTGTTTCAGCCACCAATAGAGACACCGACGTTTGCAACGATGCCACTGGAAGCAAAGCAGAAGACGATCGAGCTCATGTCGCGTTTGCTCCGCCAACACTGGGAACGGCGATGCGTAAACCAGGTCAAGGAGGACGGTCATGAGTGACAAAATTCGAAGCCAACACATTGCTCGAAAAGCATTGCTCTATGTCCGACAATCGTCGAGCTACCAAGTCAATCACAATCTCGAAAGTCAGAAGCTGCAATACGCGATGCAGGAACGGCTGTGCGGCCTGGGCTTCCAGGACATTGAAGTCATCGACGAGGATCTCGGCTGCTCGGCGGCAGGAACGGTGACACGATCCGGATTCGAACGTATGGTGGCCCAGGTCTGCATGGGCCATATCGGCGCCGTAGCCGCGCGAGAGGTTTCTCGATTCGCACGCAATAGCCGCGAGTGGCAGCAACTGGTCGAAGTATGCCGGCTCGTCGATACGTTATTGATCGATCAAGAGACCGTATACGACCCACGACAAGGTAATGATCGGTCGCTGTTGGGACTGAAAGGAAGCTTGAACGAATATGAGTTGGACTTGTTGCGTCAACGCTCGCTGGAGGCGCGCCGGCAAAAGGCCAAACGTGGAGAGTTGATTGTGGCCGCACCGGCCGGATACGTGAAAGGCGAAGATCGACTCGAAAAAGATCCCGATCGACGCATTCAAGAAGCGGTGTTATTGGTCTTCACGAAATTTCAGGAGGTGGGTAGCGTTCGTCAGACGTTACTATGGTTTTTGGAACACGACCTCCAGTTGCCGGTGAAGACCGTCGACGGCGACACGCGTTGGAAACGTCCCCAATATCAGACCGTGCACCGAATCCTCACGAATCCTGCTTACGCAGGAGCTTACGCTTATGGACGAACGGAACATTCCACGCGTTATGAAGAGGGTAAGCCACGCAAAGCATCTCGGCGCAAAGCGCGCCAGCAGTGGCTGTCCCTAATTCCCAACACGCACGAGGGCTATATTACCTGGGACCAGTTCGAGCGCGTGCAACTGGCGATCG
>QHWY01000140.1 GCA_003223875.1 Acidobacteriota bacterium
CGCGGACTAGGCCGTAGATCAGGGAGCTTATCCCAGTTGCGCCACCGATACCGAGCAACCGAGCGGCCAAGGCGCTGCCTTCCGCTGCTTCCCTGAAATCGCGCGCGGGATAAAGCGCCCCGAAGGCGAGTTCGCGAAATCGAGCTTCCCCAGTGATATGTGCAAGGGCCGCAAGAAACAGCGCTATTCCGGCAGCTCCCGAATAGAGATCGGGGCCGGCGACACGTACGTTCCGGTGCTCGTGATCGACTGGAGCTGGACCAATCCACGCCGCACTCTCACCAGCTCGAATTGCGGCAGAGGCCAGCAATTCGCCGAGGCGGCCGGCCTCTGCTAACGGCGATAGCCGCGCAGTTGCGAGACGAACCGAGTGTGCTTTCGCTGGCGCCGCCGGGTGGGTTGGCCGGCGAGCCAGCATCAATCGGATCAGCCGGACTTGGCGGGCAAGGTCAGCAGCGCCGAACCGGGCAATGTGCGCTAACAGTTGGTTGAATGGGCTGCCGGCAAGGCAGTGCTCAATGTGATCGCCGCGACAGATGTCGATACCGTCCGCATCGGTGCGAGCACTGAAGTGGGGGATATCGAGATTCGCCAACGCGCAGAGTTCGGCAGCTCGAACGGCAGCCCGCTGCGGCGACATTGCAGAGCTAATCTTGCGACGGGCGAGAAGATCGAAATGGAGGCTCCAATCGGCGCCGTCCGTGAGATTAGGGACCGCGGCAGCCTGTTCCGCCACGAACTCGTAAATAGAGGTTTCCTCCAAAACCACTCGTACCCGTACATCGCGAAAGCGGCGCAGAGGTCCTGACGGGCTGACAAGCTCGGACTGATGCTGCAGGAAGAACGTATACATCTCACTGAAGCCGTCGACAATGCTTTCGGTGTGGTCCGTGAGTTGTGACAGGCTATTAGTTGTCTTGACCGCCGCCGTTTCATCCTCGGGAGTCGGTTCGTGGCGGACGCGCTCCATCGCGTCGGTATTGATATGGCGAAAGCTGACCGAATCCGGCTGAGGGCGAAAACCCGCCTCAATGCCACCGAAAGCTTGGATCCTGCCGTTGGGCCAACGCCTCACCTGCGGGAGATAGTGTGTGCCCGATACAGAGCTTCCGATCAATTCGATCGCCGCGGCGATGGCTGGATCACTGTGGTGATCGGCCAGACGCGCGTTCATCACCGGATGCAGCAAGGTCTCGAAATCGATCGGCACAGGAGAGTCCATACTGGTAATCACGTTGTCACTATGAAAATCATCGCCGCGCAACAGATGCAAGACTGCTAACAAACTACCGGCCCGCCGATAGAACAGCGCAGAATTGGATGCAGGAGCGCAAGGGTTCGCCACGACATGCGTAGTCCAGCCATAGCCATCGCACGGCAGAACCGCGGGCGTTTGTAGCGCCACCGGAGCACCCCGCCACTCCATCCACTGCATCAGGCCTTCCCAGGCGGCATCGACTCCGAGATCCTTGGGCTTGTAGACGAGCGTCAGACCATTTGAAAAGTGGAGGATCGCGACGGTGCGTCCACGACCGTGCGGATCGGACCGGTCCGTCAGGATGCTTGTAACCCTACCCGGTTTCCGTCCGCCTCCAAAGACATTTCCGAGACGATCGGCATCGCGATGGAGCCGCTGCAGCAGTTCCGCAGTCGTATCCAGCCATGACGACACTATCGTGCCGAGCAGCCTCGCGGCGACCGGCTTTTCCAGAAAGAATTCCCGCCATCGGCCGTTACGCCATTCGGCCAGAAAACTCTCATAAATAGTAGCGGAATCCGGGCTCAACAAGACCCAGTTGAGGTTTCCGCGCGCATAACGCCAGAAATGTCGAAACAGGTTGAAATCGGTGTACAACGGCCAAGCAAGTGCAATGCTGAGGCGGCGCAACAAGCCGCGTTGCAGATCTACGCACGCCGGACGAGACCACCGCTGGAGCAGCAAATTCCCAACCGCAAGTTTCAACTTGCTCCAACTGTCCTGCACGACGGGCCACAATAACTGTTCGAATGGCACGTGCTTATCGTTGTCGCTTTCGCCGTGCTCCGGCAGGGGAACGTCGGTGGCGCTGCCCATCGCCGGCATCGCCCACGCGCAGGCGGTCGCCCATTGTGGCAAGGCTTTCCCGGTTTTGAGCCGCACGCGCCCGAGGATCGCGACCGCATCCGCTTCATCCAACCCTTGGTGAGCGAGCCATCCGGCAAATAGCGCATAATTACCGGCCGTCACTGATTGGCGCCACGCCGCGAGCCGGTCCCTCGCACGGACGCGCTCAATTTCGCCTGCTGGCTCACCTGGTTCATAATCGCCTCCCAGCCGCTCCCGTATCGTACTTGCCCGCGCCGCGAGTTCACGTAGCTCGTCGTGGTTTATCAACGTGGTGTCATCTTTCGCGGTGAATGCTTAACCGAGCACACGACTGCTGAATATTTCCGCCATCTCGGCTAGTGCCTTGTCAGGATCGATTTGTGTTTGCAGCGATTCCAATATTCCGGCGACGCTTTCCCGCACCGAGGCGGGGCAGCCTTTGAGCGTCGCGAAGCCGGTAGGGAGCGGCTTGCGCAGGTTGACGTTCAGAGCCGCAACTTGGGCGATTGCTACGGTCAACAATTCCAAATAAGTGTACGGCCTGACACCAATCGCCAGATGACACGAGACGTTCGCATCAACACTTTCAGCTTGATGCCAATATCCACGCGGCAAATACAGAAGATCCCCAGCCTTTAAGGTGAATTCGTCGGATATCTGGCTCGCATCTCGAAGGCACTGATGGGCCACCTGCTTTTTGATTCGCAGCAACTCATCCTCTTCACCCCGAATTGGGGGAACGTACTCGAGGGGAAAAACGGTTGGAGGAGTATAAATACGCCATTTCTTTTCGCCACGCACCTGAAGCACAAAAACATCGTGCGTGTCGTAATGTTTGGGCAGTGCACGTGCCCCTATTTTTCCAGGAGTCAGGTACATATTGATGCCTGTAAAGCAACTCAATTCCCGTTCCAGTGCACGGACTAACAACATCAACTTAGGCGAGAACCGTTGAATTCCATCAAGCCGTAGTGAGTTACCCGAGCGGTAGGCAGACTGGGCGTCGGCATACCGGTCCAGGGATCGGAACGGACGGTGGGCGTCTAAAATCTTGATGGACCTTGCGTCATCGGCCGCCTTAGACAGCGCGTACTCGAGGTCGCTCTCCGGGAATAACGAAGTATAGAAGGAGGGGTCGCTGCGAGCCATTCTGACAAACGTTTTTGTCCAGTGCGACTCCAAGAAAACTGTACAGTCCATCGGTGAGATCATCCACCGGAAGTCGCGGGCTGTGTGATCAGTCGTTATCACGATGCACGAGAGCGGAACGAAGCTCTATCTGTAACAACCCGCGCCACGCATTCGACCGCCGACGTTAAACAGTCCAGCCTGATAGATACGGCTCTATCCGTGTTTCCTCCCTCAAAGAAAAATAGGAGCGCTAATAGTACTCCAAACCGCGTTGCGTACACAGCGGCAACAGTGATGGTCTTTGAGGCAGCACACAATGCGTCGTGGCCGTCGATCGACTGCATGAACGCACCTTCACCTCGCGACATCTGTAGGTCCGCAGGCTCAGGGTTTAGCGGCCGCGGCCCGTTCGACGATATCTGCTTTCGTGCTCTCGACGACGGCAAGGATTTCCGACCGTTCGGCGGCGGGAACGTGGAAGGCATCCAGAGTAGCGTTTGTGAGTTCTCTGATCTCAGTATAGGGGACCGCGAGATTCGGTGAAGTGGTTCAATTTAGAAAACGTATCATGCCGACACTTCCGGCATTTCGCGGGTTGTTCGAGAATGTAATCGGTGACGGTTGATTCGGAGCCGTTAAAGATTGCCAAAAATCCACCTGAGCGTTAAATGTCGCCCATGCGCAACGATTTCTTCGATCAGCCCATTGAACAATTCGAAATCGTATTAATCGACAAGGCCACGATTGCCCAGATCGAACGTGAGATTACCGCTTGCCAACGCTGCGACCGTAAAGCCGAAATCCCGCTCGATTGGATTCTGGACAAAATCACCGGACACCGAGGGTCAACGACGGATTATGTCCTCGAAACGCCAGCGTACTGCGAACGCTGCGGACGTGAGGTTACGGTAAAGACGTCGGTGCAGTGGAGCGAGATGGAGCGGCATTTTTAAGCAAACTCGGCCTTTCTCCTACAGATGCAACGTGCAGATGACTTTGCATGGGGCGTGTGGCTATTTTGACGATTCTGAAGAATTGTGTCTGGAAGCGTCCCTGAGCCCGTGGGAGTGCCATAGCTCTAAAGCTTAAACCCGAAGGCCATGAGCAGACGCTCTTGCAGGACAGGACATCGGCTTTGCACAAAAAATACATCGTGGGCGCTCATAGAGCGCCCCTACAGTTGCGCACCCCAAGGTGTAGGGGCGGTCTATGACCGCCCAGGATTTTTTGTGCAAAGCCCAGGACATCAAGGCGCTGCAAGCCTCATAACGCACTTCATCTGTTGTTCTGGCGGAGCACCGCCGGTTGAGGAGCCGCCCGTCCGGGCCGCGGGCTGCCGACAAATGGCGGGGGTATCACACCATCGAAATCGCCGGGGCGGTAAGAAGCGATCTTGTCGGGTTGCGCGGCGCGGTTGACCACGACGCCGAACCAGGGAAGCATCATCTCTTGCGATGTCATTTCGCCCCAGACCGCGACTTGATTCGGAGCCGGGTTTCCTGGATTGTTGGCGGAATTGTCGTGGTGCGCCGTCACGACCATCCGCGTGCCCTTCGTCACTTTGATCGGATTCTCGACCTCGTACCCAAGCTGCCAGTGGAAATTGAACTTTGCGCTTAGCACTGTCTCTTTGCGCCCGTCGGGGTAGATCAGTTGGAACGTCATATCCTTGCCGCGCAGGTGCATGTGTGGCATGAACCAAACCAATTCGGCATCCTGATTGAAGGTGACCTCGCCCTTCGTTTCCCAGTTGGCGTTTCCCGCCGGGATGGGTTTTCGCGCATCCACAAGATGCTCGGGAGCCATGATGATGAACCGCCGTTGCGAGGGAGCTCTCGCGAGCGTGAAGCCCACCATGGTTCGATCCGTCGTTGCCTTTCCATTCGGCGTGTAATGGACCTCGAGCCGGATCGGTCTTCCGGCTGGAATCAGCTTGGCGGAATTTGACGAGCGAAAATCCAGCGGTTGACTGCCTGGTGCATAGACGGCTTCCATGGTTGTGAATGCGCCCTGCCCGGTCTGGCGTTCGCGAAGCCGGACCAGTTGATCGGAATACGAACTGCCACCCTGACGGGGCACAGCATCCACACGATCCACGACGACAGGCTTGGCTGCGAGCCTGGCTTCCACTCTTTGTAGGTCTGCATCGTTGCGGCAGTCGGCGCATACCGTGACTGAAGCGTTGCGGACCAACGTCGGCGGCCGCTGAATCTGCTCCGGAATCTGGACGATGGCATGGTGCACCACCGAAGGATCGCCCGGCCGGATCTCGATAGACGTGACCCACGTATCCTCTTTGAACGGGTTTGGAATCATGAACGACTCGATCTGTCCGATGCCTTTCGCCGGCACATTGAACGGCTCGCGCATCGAGATCACAACACCCGGTTTGATCCGCCAGCCATCCTGCCATTGAAGAGCGGCCGGTTTGTCGGCGGGATTGCCTTCGCGGGCGCCGCTGTCGGTCCAGGCCACGAGCGTGCGGATATCCGACTCCGTCAACTTCGGCGCATTCTTGAACTTGCCGTAATGCGGATCCGCGAACCAAGGTGGCATCACTTTGCTCACGACCGCCGCCTTGATCGCCTTTGCCCAAGGACGCGCATTTTCGTATGTCAGCAAAGACATTGGAGCAATGCCGCTCGGACGATGACAGGTCTGACAGTTGTTCTGCAGTATGGGCAGAACATCCTTATTGAATGTGACGGGGTTTGCTTGATCGGTCGTAACAGGTGCAGACGGCATCTCCGTTCCGAATGCCGTCATTGCCGCCAGCAGAACGAAAACGAGAATTCGAGTCATACCTCGCTCCTTATTTGAGGTGTGTAAACTCTAGACAATCACAGGAGGCAATTGGTTCCCTGATTCTTAATTCTCCGACGGTTTCTCCACGCGTTCGATGACCGGGGCTTTGCACAAAAAGTGCATGATGTCGGGCTCTCCCGCTGTAGCGGCGGTCTATGACCGCCGACAATACAGCAATTTGCGAGATCGCCGGCGGTCATTTCTTGAGGCTGCGCGCTATCGCGCTTGCGCTTCGCGGACTGCCGCTACAGTGGCCATTCTCGACTTTCTGTGCAAAGCCGATGACCAGGATCTCAACTGGAGCCTTCGTCGCTGTAAACGCGAGTCCGATATCACGCGCGTTTTAATCTCCTGCAGCTTTCGGAGCCAAGATCGGGAGGCTCCGAATTCGGCACGAACAACATCAGTGCGGCCTGATGAACCACGGCCCTCCGACAAGAGAAGTGCCCCCGTCCAGGGCATTGACGGTTTTCCGGCCTTTGATTGTCTGGCTGCCATCCATGAACCAGATCTGTGTCTCGCCGGTTGTTTCGTTATGCCACAAAATATCGGTGGTCGTATCACCGTCGAAATCGCCGGTACCAACGATATGAAACGGCATTCCGACGAATGCAGGGCCGCTATTGTTCTCCCAATACAGCGTTGCTCGCCTGGATATGCGATACGTGCCGCAGCTGGACACGGTGGCACACCCGCTATTCATATACCAGTTCATGTACCAGATCTGCGTCTCGCCGCTTACGGCGTTATGCCAAACGATATCCGGCGCGAAGTCGTGAACTCGATTCATATCGTCGGTCGCGACGATGCTCCACGGCGAATTGACGAAAATGGGGTAGCCGTTCTCAGCTAACACCGTGGTCCGCCGCGCGATACGACTGCCATTCAGCAGCCACAGCTGCGTCTCGCCGGTGGATGCGTTGTGCCACAGGATGTCGGCATAGCCGTCTCCATCGAAGTCATTTGCGCCGGCGACACTCCAGGGCGGACCGATGAACATCGGGAAGCCGTACTCGTTCACGATAGTGGCGCGGTCCTTTCTTCTAGTTCCATTCATAAACCAGACCTGGAGTTCACCGGTATTGCTGTTGTACCAGAGGAGATCGGTTTGATCATCCCGGTTGAAATCGCGGCTGGCGACGATACGCCATGGCGCGCCGATGAGAATCGTCTGACCGCTGTCGTCGACGACATCTGCACGCCCCACTACCGACGAGCCATTCATGAACCAGATTTGTGTCTCACCGGTTGCGTCGTTATGCCACAGGATGTCGGGGCTATGATCATCGTCGAAATCATTCGACACTGCGGGAGCTCTGTGGGAGATGGCATTGACGACATCAAACCGAATATCCGCCAGAGGAGCACTATTACAATAGTCAATGTTCTTCGCCCAGTTCCAGGTTGGAAAGGTCACCCAACCGAAGGACACATACCCCGACGCATGGCACGTGGACTGCACGCCCGCAAGCCCGCGGTTGACGCCGCCTGGACCCGTCACGAAGTCGGCTCCGCCGCTGTCGCCACCGTTGGCGATCTGGCCGGCCGCATTGGGCACATATTTGATCGTCTCGTTCACCGCGTCTGGCGTGAATTGTCCGCTCCGATACTTACCGTCGGACAGGGCAGGATGCAGGGGGCTCGTAGCGAATTTGAAGATTCCGCGGCCATACTTCGTGATCGTCATGGTCGTGTCGACGGAACCGACGAAAAACGGCTGAACGTTCGCGGGCCCGAGATCACCAGCGCCAAGGTATAGGAGCGCTACGTCTACCTTCGGAGCAAAACGAATAGCATAAGTAGGAATTGCCGTCCGCGTCGTCCAGGCAGCAGTTATCCCAAGATTAGCCATCGGGGCCGTTGGTGCGATTGGAACGGGTCCCGCAACCTGGGCTAACGTGTTCACACAATGATCGGCCGTCAAGACCCAGGAGCGATTGACCAGAGTGCCACTGCAGCCGCCGCCGACCGTCACCAGACCGAGATTCTTTTGACTCTGCGTGTCGACCAGTGTCTGCGCGTCATTCAGCGTTCCGTTGACGAGCGGTTCCTGCACTTGGCATATCTGACCTTTTGGTGTATCCGTGCAATCGGTCTGGGCTTCAGCAGGCGCCGACCCGATCGCCACCAAAGAGGCCGCGCCGATCAGCGCGGCGCAGAACCATCGCGTATATGTCCTCATAAGTTGTCCCTCCAAGTCACATTTTGTGTTGTAGAAAGACATCGAAAGATCCGGACTCTGCGAATGCCTCTCTAGTCAAACGCGACGCAGGAAGAGCAAATCAGTGGCCCTCATCGGAGACAGTGTGTGGGTAGCTCCTGATGCGACGAATCTCTCGATTTGTAAACAGTTTCGAGGTTTTGCCGTTCTCGTCGATCGCCGCAGATGTTCAAGGCCGCACTATCCGAGTGATGGGTAAGAAACGCGATCCAATAGGAGATGGCGGGCGCCACCCTCGCGACAGCTTCCACGCCGGATGGTTTCACCCGGTTTGAGGATCGACGCGTTCAAATCCATGTGCGTCCGGGAAAATTCCTCTTCCGGATAACCCGAACATCCGGTTTTGTGCGGCTCCGTGGCCGCATCTCCGCCCACGGCCCTGAGACAAACCGCGTTTGATTCTCCTACGCTGGCACCAATCGGAGGTCCGTTCTACATCGGCCAGACCACTTCCTGACCAATTCCTTGCTGATCCCATCAAATCGATAGGAGACACCATCAATATGATGGTGAACCACTGCAGGTGGCCACCTCCCTCCTCGATCCTTCTCTATGTCCGGAAACTGAACATAAGACCAATGTTGCACTCCACAAATGGAATTAAATGCTCGGATATACCCTCGAACCCGCAAGAACAAATTCGTTCCTCTCGCTATCAATTCGGATTGTCCCGCCTGAGCCCGCTCATTTCGTACGCCCGAATTTGAGAAGCACTGCGGCAAAAACGCGCGATTTCTCAATGAGTTGCGCGTAAACGTCCCAGTGTTTGGGATGGGGTAGCGGCTTGGCACGTGTATTGCCTTTGCGTAGCGAGACGCAGTGATGAATGAACTCAATGCGCTAAACCTAAATCTTTGGAGGGACACTTACCATGAAAAGGGCAAAACAGACTCTCGGGTTATTTCTTTTTTATTTGGTTTCGGTATCCGTTTCAAACGTTGGGTTGTTCGCCGGCTCCGCGAGCGCGGCCACCTTCACGGTCACATCAACGGGGGACAACCACGATCCTCAACCCGGTGATGGCAGTTGCGGATGGCCCAAATCGAGCCCTTTTTACGCTATCTACTCCGCCGTCTACCCATGCACGCTCCGAGCGGCGATCGAGGAAGTCAATGCTCAGCGGCCGGGTACTGGGCCGCATACCATCAACTTCAGCATCGGCTTCGGCAACCAGACCATCAGCGGGGTGAGCCTCCCATACCTGATGCAGCCGGTAGTTATCGACGGCGGGACCCAACCAGTTTTTGTGAGGAACAACTTGGTCCTGACCGTGGCACCATGTTCCAGCGTCGGGCACCCCTGCATTCAGTTGAATGGAAATGGGTGGTTAGGGTCCGTGCTCACACTCTCTGCGGGGAACAGCACGGTGCGCTGGCTCGCCATCTATAACTACTACGACGACGGGATCAGCGTCACGAGCGACAATGATCTCATCGAGGCCAACTATATCGGCACCGACACCAGCGGCGTCCCGGGTCCATGGCAAAAGACAGGCGTGGCTGTTACCGCCCTTCCTGGGTACAGCGCTGCCAATACCGTGATCCGGAATAACCTCATCTCCGGGAACGAGCGGGGGGGCGTACTGCTGTTCGGGTCCGGCGTCCGCAATAACCAACTCCTCGGCAACTTCATCGGCACGACCGTGGATGGCAGCGCAGCCCTTTTGCCTTCCTCCCTCGACTGTAACAATAATAACCCGACGACGGGCGTATTCATCGGACGGGGTGCCTCCAACAACATGATCGGGGCCAACGTGATTTCAGGCAATTGCGACGGCGTGGTCATCGATGCTACTGGCTTGACCGACCCCTATAGCTCTACGACGGCGCTGAGAACGTTTAACCAGGTCCTCGGTAACCGCATCGGCACCGATGCCACGGGCTGGAACCCTGTCCCGAACCGGCTCCACGGCGTGCTGATCAATAACG
>QHWY01000474.1:0-443 GCA_003223875.1 Acidobacteriota bacterium
TGATTGCGACAAACGCTTTGTTCATGGATGAACCCCGTCCGCTATATTCCCTATAGTGGTCCGCGGATGGCAAGACATTTCACGGCCGATGGCGACGTTCCGCCGCCTCGCGCCGCTGGATTTGGTAGAATCCATCAATCTGTTTTTTCCGAATTCACAGCATAGGAGAAGACGTGTATGAGATCGATTCCCGTTCTTGCACTTGCAGCAGCGTTGCTGCTCGCCGGCTGCGCCGGCAGCGGCGGTAGCGCACCGTCGGCCGGCGAGACCGCGAAAGCGCACGACGACGCCGTTCAGGCCCTCAAAGACACTGAAGCGGCGTGGGTGAACGATATCCGGTCAAAGGATGTCGAGAAGTGGGTGTCCTATTATACCGACGACGCTTCGCTGCTCATGGTCAACGCTCCCGTCGCGACCGGTAAAGACGCCATCAGGAATATGCT
>QHWY01000474.1:473-5336 GCA_003223875.1 Acidobacteriota bacterium
AGCTTCGCGCGTCGAGGTGGCTGCGTCGAACGATCTCGGTTTCACCCAGGGTACGTATTCCATGACCATGACCGATCCGAAAAGAAAGAAGCCGGTGACGGAGAAGGGCAAGTACGTGACGGTGTTCCGCAGGCTGCCGGACGGTTCCTGGAAGTCGGTCGAAGACACGGCCTTGGCAGACGGCCCGGCGACTCCTTAGCAGTGATATCATCTGCGCAACCCGACATTTTGTTGTCTAAGAAGGAGCTGTGACATGAGAACGCAGGTCTTCACACGCTCGCTGTTTGTGGCGTTCATACTTGCGGCGTTGCTCGGCGTGATTCCGACTGCCGTCACGCAAAGCGCAAAACCGGTGCTGCCGGTTTTCGAAGTGGATCCCAAGTTCCCCACGATGCCGGACCGTATGCTGCTGGGCGGCGTCGGCGGAGCGACGGCGGATTCGCACGGCAATGTCTGGGTGTTTCATCGTCCCCACACGCTCGAGGAAGGCAATGCCACAGAGAATGGATACGTACCGGCTCCGCCCGTTATTGAATTCAGTGCGGCGGGGAAGTACATCCAAGCATGGGGTGGCCCGACGAAAGGCGGCCAGTATGAATGGTTTAATCGTGGAGGGCTGCATTCGGCCTTCGCGGAGTGTCAGTCTTGCACGGCCGAGCGGCGCCTAAATGGCGATGGTCGTCCGGGCAGCGGCGAGCACGGCATCGCCGTTGATGCGAAGGACAATGTCTGGCTCACCGGCAATGGGGACGGCGACGGCCAAATCCTCAAATTCAGCAAGGAGGGAAAGTTTCTGTTGCAGATCGGCAGAGGCGGCGTAGGCGTCGACAGCAACGATACAGCGCATTTGAGCCGGCCGGCGGGCATCACCGTCTACGATAAGACCAACGAGGTGTTTGTTGCCGATGGTTACGGCAACCGCCGCGTCATCGTATTCGATGCCGACACCGGAGCCTACAAGCGCCATTGGGGTGCCTACGGCAACAAGCCGGATGACAAGGCCTCCAAGGCGCGCCAAGCAACGGGTGCGGGACCGCAGCAGTTCAACACGCCGCACGGTATTGAGGTCTCCAAAGATGGCATCGTGTATGTAACGGATCGTGCGAACAATCGCGTCCAGTCCTTTACCCTCGAGGGCAAATTCTTGAAGGAAGGATTCATCAAGCGTGAATCGCAAGGGACAGGCACCGCATTCGGCGTTGCGCTGTCGACCGATCCGGAACAGCGTTTCGTCTACATCGCGGACGGCTCGAACGAGCGCATCGCAATTCTGGATCGCAAGTCGCTCGAAGAAGTCGGCCACATCGGCCGGCCCGGCCGGAAAGCGGGCGAGTTCTTCCATCTGCACAGCCTCGACGTCGATCCGCAGGGAAATATCGTGACCGGCGAATCGCAAGGCTACCGGGTGCAGAAGTTCATTTATAAAGGCCTGTCCACCGTGGCCCGATAGGATTTGCGATGCGACGCCGCGATATTCTGAAGGCAGCCGCCGGAGCGAGCATAGCGACGGCATTCGGCCAGAACCGGCCCGCCGATTTCGTTTTACGCAATGGCAAAATCATCACGCTTGATCGCAGCTCTACTATTGCGGAGGCGATTGCCACCGCGGCCGACCGCATCGCGGCAGTCGGGCCAAATGCCGCGATGGCGGCGTTCACCGCTCCGTCAACACGCACCATCGATCTTCGGGGAAAAACAGTGATCCCCGGCCTGATCGATAGCCACGCGCACATGGATCGCGAAGGACTCAAAACCGTTTTTCCGTCGCTGGGCCGCGTACGCTCGATTCGAGACATCCAGAATCGCATCGCCGAACTCGCGCGCCAAAAAGCGCCCGGCGAATGGATCGTGACCATGCCGATCGGCGATCCGCCTTTCTACTTCGATGTGCCAGATATTTTGACCGAGAAGCGCTGGCCGACGCGGCAGGAACTGGATGCCGCGGCTCCGAACAATCCGGTGTTCATCCGATCGATCTGGGGTTTTTGGCGCAGTACGCCGCCGCTCATTGCCTGCGCGAACACGGAAGCGTTGAAGCGTGCTGCCATCACGCGCGATACGGTCTCGCCGATCCCGGAGCTCACGATCGAGAAGGACGCGAACGGCGACCCAACCGGCGTGTTCATTGAAGACGGAATGCAGCCGACGGCGGAGCTAATCTGGTTCCGCAAACCGACAGAATTCTCGCGCGCCGACCGCGCCCGCGGGATACCCATTGCGGCCAAGGCTTATCACGCGTTTGGCACCACCGGTGTTTTCGAAGGGCACGGTGTCGCTAACGAAGTGATTCGTGCGTACAAGGATGCCTACCGCGATGGGGCGCTCACCATGCGCGCAGGCCTGGTCTTCAGCCCGGATTGGAAGTCCGCAGGCAATGCGCCACTAGAGTCATTAATCGAGAGTTGGGGCGGATGGCTCGGTGAGCCGGCGTCCGGCGACCACTGGCTCAGGCTGGCCGGCATATACGCCAACATCGGCCGGCAGCGCGGCGACGACGTGCGTGCGAGGGCTTCTCCTTACACCGGATGGGCCGGCTTCAACTACGACACCGGGCTGCCGCGCGAGCGCCTCAAGGATGTTCTGGTCCAGTGCGCCAAAAACGATATCCGAGCAGTTCTCAACTACAACTCGCCCGGCGTCATCGACCTTCTGGACGAGGTCGATCGCGAAGTGTCGCTCAAGGGAAGGCGCTGGGTTGTGGTCCACATCAACATCGTGTCGCGCAGGGATATCGAGCGGATCGTACGCATGGGTCTGGTTGTCACCTCGCACACGAACTCGAACATCTATAAGGAAGGGCATACCTGGCAAGCACGGCTACCGCGAGAGCGGCAACGAGAGAATACTCCGCTGAGGGATCTCATCGACGCCGGTGTCAAGGTGGGGCTCATCACCGACAATGTGCCGATCTCTTTGTTTTGGCCGATCTGGGAATCGGTCGCGCGAGTTTCACGCGTCACCAATGAACGTATCGCGCCGGAGCAGGCGATCACTCGCATGGAGGCGCTCCGCTGTGCGACTGAGAACGCCGCATATCTCACGTTCGACGAGGACAAGAAGGGTTCGCTCGAACCCGGAAAGTTCGCCGACCTCGCGGTCTTGAGTGCCGATCCGCTTTTGGTGGCGGAACCGGCTATTCGCGATATTACGGCCGACATGACGATGGTGGGCGGTAAGATCGTCCATCAAGTGCCGAATCGGTGAAACGTTACTCTCCGGCTTCCAGCCAGGATGCATCGGCAAGGTCTTGGGGCCGGCCCGCTGCTTTTTTGTTGAGCAGCAGATCCTGCCTTCCGATAATCGACACGCTGACTCCTTCGATTTCGACTTTTGTGTGACGGGGATAGGCATCTTCAAACGTCACTCCGCTTATTTCGGTAACGAGATCGATTCGGCGGGGTGCAATTCCGATTTGGACGGTCAATCCAGGTTGAATGAAATCTTGGATCCGGATTAAGGATGACGGCGCGCCAAAGCGGCACAACGCCAGAAAAGTCTAGCCTGCATTCTCCTCAGAACATCTAATCCACAGATCAAGATCCTTAGTAGCCCTGGGATTTCCGTAGCCGGCAAGCGCGTAAGCGCCAACGACGAGATACTCAACTTTCTCTTCGTTCAATATGGACAACATGTCGCGGAAGTCTGGATTCAGCAACGCGCTCTCCCTTGAAGGCCCACGCATCCAATGTTAATTCCCACACGAGGGCCATGCATTCTGCCGGGCTGGACCGCTTACTTTCGGAGGTTGTGTCAGGCTCGTAGGATGGCCGCCTTTGAATATCAACGTTGCGGCATTTCATGTCCCGTAGGATATCACGCAGCCCACGCAGCCAGCGGCTACTTGACGAGTGATGGAAACCGGCGTAGAGTTTGACCAATTTTTAAGGGCGACAACCCGTTTCCAAATTTTGAGCGGCTTTTTGTGTTTTGCTTTTTCAGCACAACAAAAGCGACAGGTTTCGGCGAAATCGGCCGCAACCCAAATCAAGGAGAGGAGGAGTTATGGTCAATTGGAGGAAATCAGGTTTAACCAAGCTGGCCACAACGCTGATAGGAATTCTGGGAGTGACAATATTGGCGGGTGGTTTGGTATTTGGACAAAATTTTTCAGCGGCGATCTCAGGCTTCGTGCGTGACGCAACCGGAGCCGTGATACCAGGAACGACTGTTACCGCTAAACATACAGAGACCGGGTTGACGCGCACGGTTCAGACAAATGAAGAAGGCGGCTATACGATGCCGCAACTTCCGGTAGGCGCGTATGAAGTGACGGCAGAAAAACCAGGCTTCAGGCAACAGGTGCGGAGCGGCATCACTTTGGTTGTGGCACAGGAAGCGGTGGTGAATCTAACGCTGGATGTCGGCGACCTCGCCGAGAAAATAACGGTGACGGAAGATATCCCGATCGTGAACACGACGCTAAATTCCGTCTCCGGATTGATCAACGAGAAACAGATCAAGGACATGCCGTTGAATGGCCGCAGCTTCAACGACCTTCTGGTGCTCAACACGACCGTCAATGATAACCGGTCGAACACTGCGGCTGGCGGGCCGGCGTATTCGATATCGGGCAAGCGGCAGGAAACCAATCGCTGGACGATCAACGGAATGGACTACGTCGGCACCAACTCGCAGGGTACTGCGAATGCGCCGAATGGGATGAGCGACCAGTTGCTTGGCGTGGACGCCGTGCGGGAATACAACGTCCTCGGCCACACCTATGGCGCCGAATATGGCAAACGATCGGGCGGACAGGTCACCGTGGTCACCACTTCGGGAACGAACCAGTGGCACGGCGCCGTCTTCGAATACCTGCGCAACAACAAATTGGACGCCCGGAACTTTTTCAGTACCACCGAAGGC
>QHWY01000010.1 GCA_003223875.1 Acidobacteriota bacterium
CCACTTAATTGAACAGATTGGGCAACACAATTTGCTCCATCTAAGAAAAGAAACAACTTTGAATCCAAGGAGACGACAATGCTAGAGAATGACATGACGATCGAGATTGAAGAACTCGAATCAAAGATTGCCCCTGATTCCAGCGCAAGCTTCCTCGACTAGTACTCTAAACAGAGTTCTTCACCGGCTGGAATCTTTCCCATGTTCAACTCCGGCCGGTTTTTATTTCTTCAGAGGACAATGGAACATTGAACAATGACAAAGCTTTCCAAAATTGCCAATGTTGAATGTTCAATTGTCATTTCCTAGATCATGAACCTCAGATCCCGGGTCGAAAAGTTCCTCAGTTGCGGAAATACCGTATTGATGTTTGTCTCATCGACTCCGAACCATCTTGCGAGTGTAGCCGCGTACTGATCGACCGACGTTGTCGGTATCCATCGGCCGCGGGTATCGGTATCGTCGGGGCCACTCAACTGGAGAGTCGGAAAAACTGTGCCGTTGGGGCCACTCACACCATAGAAGTCGCCGCCGATGACCGATCCACCCATGACGAGGTGATGATTGCCCCATGCGTGGTCGGATCCGACGGTGCCCGCCGATCCCGCCGGTTGCAGAGTGCGACCAAAATCCGACAGGGTGAAAGTGACGACCTGCGATTCGATCCGCAGCTCAACGGTGGCATCGTGGAACGCTTTCATCGCGTTACCGACTTGCGTCAGCAATGTGGCCTGCGTGTTCACCTGGCCCTGGTGCGTATCAAAGCCTCCCAAGGAACAGAAAAAAATCTGACGAGTTAAAGCCGGGACACCCGAACCGAGATTGAACTTCATTAGTTTCGCCACCTGCTTGAGTTGATTACCCAGCGTCGTGTTGGGGAATACGGTATTCAGGACAGGATCCACGTTGAACGCCTTCGCTATGTCGAGCGCCTGCTGGGTGACGTTGCTTGCAGCCGCTACAAGCGGAGAGTCACGGTCGATCGTGCGCAGGTAGTTCATCGCATTCAAACGGGCCTGTTCATCTGCAGCAGTTCCGAAACCGTTAAGGAGCAACAGCCGATTGAGTGCCGTCGGTGCGGGCGCTACAGTCAGTGGGCTGGTCAACTGTCCGCGCGCGAATATTCCACCTGCCAGGGCCGTAATTAATGGATATCCCGAAGGGTTGACGCCGAAGATGTCCGCTACTCGTCCACCCCAACCCGTCCCCGACACTCCGGTTGAGATCGACGTTTGCCATTGAGCGATTTGATCCGAATGAGAGAAGAGCTGGTAAGGACGAGGCGCGCCGCTCAGATAATCTTGCTTGGACAGTGGCTGAATCAGCGGGCCAACATTAGTCACGATGGCTAATCTGCCGTCTGCAAAAAACGGATGCACGGCGGCTAAGCTCGGATGCAAACCGAACTCAGTACCTATGCTTTTCGGCTTTATGGGAAGAAGAGTCCCTTGAGCAATCGCGAGTCCCGCGGCGTTGCGAGCCGCAGCATAGGCGGTGTATCCGGCCGCATCGAGCGGGACAAGCAGATTGTTACCGTCATTGCCACCGGCGAGAAAAATACAAACCAGTGCTCTGTAGCTGGTACCCTCTGCGAACGCTTGAAGCAGCCCAAAACGATCGATTCCAGACGCAAGTGCCCTGACGCTCAGCACACTGCAACCGGACCTACGCAAAAATTCTCTACGTGATAGCGTCATGGTTCACCTCTCTACCTGATATTGGCTTGAAGTTGCGATAAGGTACACCGCTGTGCGAACTCGCTTCAGAGAATTTGAGCTGGTCACGGCTGTTACCGCGGTGATCACCGCCGAACGCATCTCGGGCGACATCTCTCCGCTCATCATCAGCGTATTTAGCGCGTCCACCAGCCCTTCAGGATCTCCTGCAAGCGGCTGGAAGGCAGAGAAGTCCAAGGAAGTGCCGCTAGGATTGAATGGATAAGCGGCACCCGCTGCGATTCGCGAGAAGACCAGCGTGTTGACGACATTCGCGCGCGCCACCGCAGTGGACGTGTTCAGCAAGCCGAACTCGGGCCCGCGTAAGCTGGATCCCGGCACACCACCAAAGGGGGAAAAGTAGCTAAACACCGAAGGGGGACTGAAGACATTCATTCCCGTGGCTTGACTTTGTGGATTGAGGTAGCCGTCGCTGTCTCCCATTCCGTCCGCGGATCGGGCATTGAAAGCCCGTGCCAATCTCGTCATCAACAGGACGGGATGCACGAGGTGGCCTGATTGCGAAGTGCTTACCGCGCGCGCTTCGCGATCCAGCAGTATCGCTTTCACGACAGCCTTCAAATCACCTCGCACGCCAGATCCGTTGTCGTTGAAGACACGAGTGATCCGCTTGATGTAATCGGGACTCGGATTGCTTGTGACCAGATGCTGGATCAACTGCCTGCCGATAAAGGGGCCGACATTGGGGTCCTGAAATATATTGTCAAGACCGTCATCGAGATCTTCATCGGCTGTCTGGCCGGCAGGCAACGTAACGCCGCGTAAGAGCGTTTTAGCTCCGGTATCGTGGTTTGCCGCGTTCGCCGCTCTCATGGGATCGATGTAGTTCGTGATCCCATTTTGGGCCGGGGCAAACGTCCACCCGGTAAAAAGCCGGGAGAAGGCGTTGACCACCGCCTGATCGTAGGTCGGCAAGGTTTGGCCCTGCACATCGCGGACCAGCGATCCGTCAGGTTGCAGCCGGTTCAGCCCGATTGAGAAGAGCTGCAGAAGTTCGCGAGCATAGTTTTCATTCGGATTCGTCTTCCTGTTATTCGCCATGTCCAGGTAGTTCCCCATGGCGGCATTCAAGGTAATGTCGTATAGCAACGTTCGAAAGTTCTCGAAAGCGTCGCTATCCAAGACCTGAAGATAGGGTGTGAATCTGCTGGGGTATCCTTGTCCGATATCGACGCCGGACACGACGAAAATCTGATGAAGTGCGAAGGCGACCCGCTGTCGCAACTGATCCTCTCCATACAGAGCGTTCGTGAAGAACCGGGTTTGTACCGGATACAGCGTGTAATTGTCTCTTCGGCAGATGGAGTTTGCCGGACAGTCGGCGGGAGGGGTTGAGGGAACCAGCGGCAGTGTCGGGTAACTGGACATTGGCGCCTCGAACTGCTCCTCCAGGAACTTGCGGAATCCGACTGCCTGCACATGCGAGATCGAATCCGTCGTCGGTCCCCACGTTGATCGCTGAAGGAAACGCGCTGCTTCCGCGGCTGTGACCCGGCGGCCACCAGAAGCCGCTGCCACTTGACGAGGCCAAGAGTAGCTCGTCACGAGCATACAACTCGTTATGCATCCTGCGCCAAGCATCAGGCTGACTCCGCGCCTGAACAACAACTTCGGACTGTGCATTGGCTGCATTTTCATATCTCCTTGTTAACCCTTGAACAATGACAAAGCTTTCAAAATTGCCAATATCAATGTTCAATTGTCATTTGGAAACGGAGAGGGTGGGATTCGAACCCACGGTGGAGTTACCCCCACTCCGGTTTTCGAGACCGGCCTGTTCAACCGCTCCAGCACCTCTCCAAAAGCGGACGGCCAACCAATAATGTTATTCTGTTTGGGATCGCATTATCGAGAGGGAAATCCGATGAAAAGAGCAACGAAATCGAGCTCCGGGAAGTCCGCCGCTTAATTCTCCCAACACACCATGAGGTATTGGCCTCAGACGTCAGTTTGAAGCGGCTCGGTGCGGTGCTCGCTGTCGCTTATGAAAAGGATTTCCACGATTTCGCCCAGCTTTTGCTGCTGGAAAAGCATTTATTCTAAAGACAGGCGAGTTGTATGAGCCGAAAATCCAAGGAAACCCCAACAAACCTGCGCAGCGAACCGGAACGGAGAATTGTGCCCGATGCTGTTGTTCTGGAGCTCTACCGGAAGATCTTGGGCGTCTATTACATCGAAGAGCGGCTGAAGATACTCACGCGTCAGGGAAAAATTTCGTTTTTGGCCTCTTCCCGCGGGCACGAGAAGGTACAGGTCGGAACGGTGATGATGTTGAAGCCCGGCCACGACTGGTTCTTTCCCTATTACCGCGAAAAAGCCATTGCTTACGCGCTGGGAATGCCGGTCAAGGACATCTTTCTACACATGCTCAGCCGCGAGGGTGATCCCAGCTCCAATGGCCGCAATATGCCCGAGCATTTTTCCTCGCGCGAGCTGAATTTGGTTTCACAAACCGCTTGCACAGGCACTCAGTTTCTTCCTGCCGTTGGCATGGCAAAAGCGCTCAAGAAAGATGGCAGCGACGCGATTGTGTACGTCTCGTCCGGCGAGGGTGCTGCGAGTGAAGGCGAATTCGCTGAAGCCATCAATTGGGCAACTCGAGAGGAATTGTCTGTTCTCTTCCTCATTCAAAATAACGGCTATGCCATCAGCGTGCCCCGGAATGCTCAGACAACGTCAGAAATACATCGAATCGCTGCCGGTTTTGGTCTGCCCAGCTATCACGTGGATGGGACCTGGTACGAGTCGATGTACGAGACGATGCCGGGCCTTATCCAGCGCATGCGCGAGGGCAGCGGGCCCGTTTTGATCGAAGCTGAGGTCGTGCGTCTGGATTCCCATTCCTCGTCTGATGATCAGACAAAGTACCGAAGCGACGAGGAATTGAAACGCGCGCGCGAGCGCGATCCGATCATGCTTACGGAAAAATACATTCTCCAACATCGGCTGCTGTCTCAGGACGAGATTAAGGGTATGCGGGACAAGATCCAAGCCGAAGTGAATGCGGCAGCCGATGAAGCCGATGCCGCGCCCCAGCCTGAGCCAGGACACATCACGGCGCATATTTACAGCGACCAGACGCCTTTCTTCGAAGAGAAAGAACCAGCATATATTTCCGAAGACACGATCTCTATGGTCGAGGCTCTGAACCGCGCATTGCGAGAAGAAATGGAGCGTAATCCGAAGATTGTAATGTGGGGCGAGGACATCGCGGATCCCAAAGGCGGCGTATTCGGTGTCACGCGTGGATTAACGAATTTGTATCCCGATCGCGTGCAGAATTCTCCGTTGGCCGAGGCCAGCATCGTCGGAGTAGCCGGAGGAATGGCCATTGGCGGTTACAAACCTATTGTTGAAATCCAATTTGCGGATTATTCCTGGCCGGGTTTCATGCAAATGCGAAACGAAATTCCGACATTGCGGTGGCGCAGCAATGGAACGTGGTCGGATCCCGTAGTTGTCCGCATGGCATGTGGAGGCAGAATCAAAGGCGGTCCCTTTCACTCTCAGTGTGTTGAGGCCATCTACGCGCACACGCCGGGTTGGTACATTGTTTTTCCGAGCAATGCGACAGACGCAAAAGGTCTCATGAAAACCGCCGCTCGCGCAGACGATCCCGTTTTGTTTCTTGAACACAAACGGCTCTACCGCCACATTTCTGCAAAGTCGCGCGAACCGAATGCCGATTACCTCATTCCTTTTGGTAAAGGGAAGATCAAGCGGCACGGCAACGCCGCGACCGTCGTCACCTGGGGCGCGACCGTGTACACGGCGCTGGAACTTGCCGATGAGTTTGATCTTGAAGTCATCGATCTTCGAACAATCGTTCCCATGGATGATGAAATCGTCTTCAATAGCGTTAAGAAAACAAACCGCGTCCTCGTTCTGCACGAAGACGCAGTCATGATCGGCTGGGGCGCGGAAGTCGTCGCTCGCATCGCTGCGAATTGCTTTGATCATCTGGACGCGCCGGTGCTGCGCGTCGGCGCCAAAGATTCTTTTGTCGCTTCCGCGGTCTCACTGGAGGATGAGGTACTGCCTTCTGTTGAAGATCTCCGGCGGGAACTCACGAAACTTTTCCGATACTGAAAATGGGAACTAGCCACAAAAAGGCACAACAATCACAAAAGATGTTTTTGTGTCTTTTGTGTCTTTTTGTGGCCGGCTTTTCGCCCCAGGAGCAGGGCTACCGTGTCGTCAAAAGCTATCCGCACGACCGCGACGCTTTCACGCAAGGCTTCGAATTTCGCGACGGTTTCCTTTACGAAGGGACCGGACTTGTCGGACGCTCCTCGCTGAGGAAGGTCAACCTCGATACAGGCCAGGTCGTGCAGCGGTTCGATGTCCCGCAGCCATTTTTTGGGGAAGGCATTACGGTTTTAAATCAGCGCATCTTTCAACTGACCTGGCAGTCCCAAACCGGTTTTATCTATGACAAATCGAGTTTCCGTCTGATGGGAAGCTTTAATTATTCCGGTGAAGGTTGGGGGATGACGAATGACGGCAAGCAGATCTACATGAGTGACGGCACCTCTCAGCTTCGAGTCTGGGATCCCGCAACGTTCAAAGAAATCCGCCGCATTACGGTGAAGGATGGGGTGCGGGAGGTTACGGCTCTGAACGAATTGGAATTCGTGCGCGGAGAAATTTTGGCGAATGTTTGGCAAACCGATCGTATCACCCGCATCTCGCCTGCGGATGGGAAAGTGCTGGGCTGGATCGATCTCTCCAGGATTCTTTCCAAAGCCGAACGGCCCGGGCCAGATGCCGTTCTCAACGGTATTGCATATGACGCGGCAAGCGATCGCTTGTTGGTTACGGGAAAATTTTGGCCAAGAATTTTCGAAATTCAGCTCCTTCCGAAGAAGTGATCTAAAAAGCTCTACTGTTTTTCTTTTGGGTCTAACTTTATTGCGATCGAATTGATGCAATAACGAAGACCAGTGGGGCGAGGCCCATCGGGAAATACGTGCCCGAGATGCGCACCGCATCTCCCGCACATGACTTCGGTCCGGCGCATTCCGTAGGTCAAATCTTCCTCTGTGTCGATATTTTCTTCCGAAAGTGGTTTGTAAAAACTTGGCCAACCCGTACCGGAATCGAATTTGGTGGTCGAATCAAACAATTCGTTGCCACACGCAACACATTGGTAGCTGCCGGACTCTTTCGAGTTGTAATACGTCCCCGTGAAGGGAGGCTCCGTGGCCTTCATGCGGCATACCTGGTATTGCTGGGGAGTGAGTTCCCTCTTCCATTCCTCTTCGGATTTTTGAATCTTATCCTTCATATCTGCCATTGTACGTCAACGCGCCGGTAGAGTGACGAGCAACAACGCAGTCTGCCGCACCAGCCCGAACTCTTTTGTATGAGGGCTTTGCACAAAAAATACATCGCGGGCGCTCATAGAGCGCCCCTACAGTTGCGCACCCCAAGCTGTAGGGGCGGTCTATGACCGCCCAAGATTTTTTGTGCAAAGCCCTGTATGAGGATCGACGAGGTCCCTTCTTTTGTGGAAGCCGCAGATCGCCAAAGTGAAACTCAACGGGACCGTAACTAAGCCGATGGTCGGCGGGAGGCGCGGCGGGAAATCCTATGGACATTGGCTGCCCCGGCGCCGTTGAAAGAAATCGCGAAGCAGGGATGCACACTCATCCTCACGGATACCGGAGACCACTTCGACACGATGATTCAGCCGCGGATCGGTAAGGACGTTGTAAATCGATCCCGCCGAGCCCGCCTTGGGATCGGGGGTTCCAAATACGAGCCGCGCGAGGCGTGCGTGGATCATTGCGCCGGCGCACATGAAACATGGCTCCACGGTTGAGTACATCGTCGCGTTGGATAGTCTGTAATTGCCTTGCTCGCGGCACGCGTCGCGGAGAGCGCCAATTTCGGCATGGGCCGTAGGATCGTTCAGAGAAACCGGCCGGTTAAAACTTTTCGCGATAACGACTCCGCCTGCAACAATCACGGCCCCAACAGGAACTTCGCCCGACATCTCGGCTTTCTTTGCTTCGTCAAGAGCCAAATCCATGAAGCCCTCATCAACATCCAGGTACATGCCTGCATGCTACACTTAAACACAGCGCAGCCTAAAGCCTGCGAAGAAGTGCAATGAAAATTCTGCCTAAGGTTTGCATTCTCTTTTTGCTACTTCCCGCACCGTTGTGCGCGCAGCCTGGTGTGAGAATGTCCGCCGATTTTCTTCCGCTCGAGGTCGGCAATCGGTGGGTCTACGATCTCTTGAACGAGGACGGACACAAGTTAGGTGCTCTCGATTTCGCCATTCAAGAATACCGGATCGTTGGTGGCCGCAGCTTCTATCTGCTCACGAGCTTCCCATTCGTAGCCGAAGATACGAGTCCGACGAAGTTAATTCGCTACGACCGGCAAGAGCGGCAGTACATGAAGATGACGAATAACGAAGAGACGCCACTTTTTCTGGCCGACGGAGCAAAAGCGGAGGTCATTCAAGCCGACGAATCCGGTCTGCCTCAAAAATTCATTCTGAAGATGGACTTCATGGATCTCACATTTCAGCGCGGTCTTGGTATTATCGAAGCTCGCCTGCACGCGGGCAGCAAAATCCAGATCGCAAAGCTCACCAGTGTTCACGTTGGAGAGCGACAGGCCGCGCAGGCTGCAGCGCAAGGCGCGCCCACGCTTCCACAACCGACGCAAGCGGCGACTCCGGAGCAAAAGGGCAAAGCGCTTGCGGATAACGTGGCTAAAGTATCGGACGAAAATCCGGCTCTTGATGTCCAGGTCTCCGAAGTCACCGGCGGCACGAGGTTCGTGTTCACGGTCATCAATACGTCCGACAAATTGCTCCCGCTCAATTTCAGGTCGGGGCAGACGTATGACTTCGAAGTCGTCGATGCATCGACCGGACAGGAAGTCTGGCGTTGGTCGCGCCGGATGTTTTTCAGCCAAGTGGTTCGTCAGGAAGCTATTCGCAGTAGCCGTAATTGGGTCTTCGAAGTCACATGGAATCATCGTGACAATGAACTCAACGTGGTCGCGCCCGGAAGATACAGAGTCATCGCGAGCCTTGCGACTCAGCCGCCGATCGAATCCGAAGCGGTCAGCTTTGAAATTAAATAGTGCGCGCGCGAGTCGACTCTGTACTGGCTGACCTCCGCATTCAGCGTGCGTTTCGTTTCATCTCTGAACACAAATCTGAGATCGCAGCCGACCAGATCCGTCTGACCGAAATTCCTGCTCCTCCTTTTCAAGAGGCAGAGCGTGCTCGAGCCTTCTCGAAGGAATTGGGCATACTCGAACTTCATCCGACGACCGATTCGGTAGGAAATGTTTTCGCCGCATATGAAGCTGCCGCTAGGAATCCGGTGATTATTGATGCGCACCTCGATACTGTTTTTCCAGCTTCGACGGCTCTCGATCTCCGGCGTAAAGGCCAAATTCTGTTTCTGCCGGGCATTTCCGACAACGGATCAGGAATCGTAGCTGTCTTGTGGGCCCTGCGCGCTGCAAAAGAAGCCGGGCTTCGCTTCGGCCGTCCCGTCATTGTCGTTGGGAGCGTTGGGGAGGAAGGCGAAGGGAATTTACGCGGCGTCAGATATTTGTTCAACGCTCCGCCCTGGGGTGGCCGCGAATGTGAATTTATTGCGTTGGACGGTGGAGGCCTTCATCGTATTACGCACCAGGGACTCGGTAGCCGGAGATTTCAAATTGTCATGAGAGGCCCCGGGGGACATAGCTGGGCAGATTTTGGCCGTCCGAATCCTATTCAAGCGCTCGCCACCGCGATTCACACATTCTCAATGGCCGGGCCGGCCAAGCGTTCTGGAAGTTCTTTCAATTTCGGGATCGTTCGGGGAGGGATTTCTGTAAACGCGATTCCAGCGCAAGCTTCGATGGAGGTTGATCTTCGCTCGATCGTGGCTGGGAACCTCGACGAATTAGAGCATCAACTGAGCCGAACGGTGAGCGCGGCGGCGCGCGCCTCAGGCGTCGAATTCCAAATCGAGCGAACAGGCGAACGGCCGTTGGGAGTAACGCCGTCAACGTCGGCCCTCGTCGAAGCCGCAGTCGAGACGACTCGAAGATTTGGCGTTGAGCCTCAGCTTGAGGTGGGATCAACCGACGCCAACATTCCAATGTCCATGGGAATTCCTGCAATCGCGCTCGGAGGAGGCGGTGCCTCAGGAAGTGTCCACACACTGGATGAATGGTTCGACCCATCCGGTCGCGATTTGGGCATCCAGCGGTTGGTGGCATTGATTGCGGTGCGGGCGGGGTTGGAGTAATGCAGTCGGTTCCTGTCTACGCTTCTTTGCCGCGGTTCAGCACAAATAGAATGCCTTTCAAATAGGCATCCAGTTCCGCTTTTTGGACATTTTTCCGAATGATCGTTGACAATTCTGTTTCCGGATTGTCGATCAACGCGACGATTTCTTTGATCAACGACTCGACGCGCGAGACCTCGGCAGCGATATCTTTCTCGTCGAGGCCGGAATGTGTGGCTTCCCTAGCGCTCGACCGTGCACGTTCGGCTTCCAGCAGCGAACTCGTGCTCTGGAGCTGTTCGGCGAGTTGGGTTTTTTGTTGAATCGTTTCTTGGAGCCGCTGTTCGTATTGTTTTCGCAGTTGATCTACGACGCCCTTGCTGACGCCATCTTGCGATCCCGGCACATAGTGAATCCGCTCTTCCAGCCGCTCAATTTCCCCGTTTAACTGGAGGCGCTCAGACTGATACGCCTTGCTCGTCGCCTCGAGCTCTGTCTGAAGCTTTTCCTTTTCGCGCCGGAGCTGTTCGATTTGTGCTTCGGTAGGTTTGGTCCGCTCGGCAGATTCATGAGCCTGAATCTGTGCTTGTGCTCTCATGAAGGCCTGCTGAAGCTGTCCGGCATGGTCGTTCAGTTGACGGCGTTCCACGTCCCAGTGCCGGGAGGCCTCCTCGAGCCGATGGATCTGCTTGACTAATTCTGCGCGTTCCGCGCTCCATTTCGCATGCGCTTCCTTGAGCTCATTTTCGAGGTCCCGGATTTTCGGATTCACCTCGGGAGTGTCAACCGGCCGGCCCATGATCTGAGCGGCTCGCCGCAGTTTGACCATTTCGGCGGTCATTTTGAGCTTTTCTTGCTCCCATTCGGTTTTGGCTCTTAAGAAAGCTTGTTCGATCTCCGTCTTTTCTTTGTGAACACGATTCAATTCAATTTCGAATTGTTCCTTGACCGGCTGCGTCGATCGTAGCGGGTTTGAGGCACGGGCGATCGCTTCGGCAACCGCGCCTTCCAACCGGTCGATCTGCGACTTCAATTGAGCGCGCTCGTGCTCCCACTCCACTGTAGCTTTCTTGAGTTTTTCATCGGCTGCTTCTTGCAACTTGGCGAGGGCGACCGGATCGGGTGCTGCAGATTTACGGTCGGAATCCGATAGAGGGTGTTTCCGCGCAGCAGCGGCCTTGGCATCTACCAATTCGGCCTCGAGCCGATCGATTTCCGCATTCAGGCGGCGCTTCTCGGCGCGCCAGCGTTCGGATGCCGCCTCCAATTCTACTTCGGCTTGTTCCTTTTGCCGCTTTGCTTGCCGGAGTTTGCTATCGAACTCGGCTTGGATTTCATCCACGAGCTGGCGGCGCAGCAGGTCTTTATCCATGGCCCTGGATTATAATTCACCGCCCGCCCGCCGCGCGTTGCCTGTTAAAAGAGCCAAAAAAGGCGCAAAAATTCACAAGCTTATGTGTCTTTTGTGCCTCTTTGTGGCCGTCTCTACTGCTTCACTCCAGCTAGAGTTTCAGGACATGCACAGGCGGTTAGCGTATCGGTATTGGTCCTACGGCTATGGAATTTCAACAAAAAACTGTGTTAGTTATTCGTAACAATGAAAATCTTGATTGCGGAAGACGACCGGGATTCGCGCGAGCTCCTGTGCTGGATTCTCGAAAAGCTCGGAAATCAGGTTGTCGCAACCGAAAACGGAAAGGAAGCCTGGGAAGTATTCCGCCGCGGGTGTTTCCGATTGGTCATCTCCGATGTGCTGATGCCGGAAATCGACGGTCTCGAATTGTGCCGGCGCGTCCGCAAACACAAGCAGTCGAAATACACTTACGTCATCATCATTACTGCGCTGATCGGAAAGAAGGACTACCTCGAAGGCATGGAAGCGGGGGCAGATGATTTTATCACCAAGCCTTTCGATCCCGATGAATTGAAAGCTCGCCTCCGCGTCGCCGAACGAATCATCTCGTTCCAGGAACAGACGGTCAGGGAAGAATTAGACACCCCTCCTACGTTAGGAGGGGTGACTTCGCGGACGGAGTGAGCGAAACACCCCTCTTTCGCTTGGGGATCGGATGATTCTTTCCTATTTGTATGCGGGAAGGCCGGTGATGTGTTCTCCCAGTATAAGCGTGTGGATGTGGTCGGTTCCTTCGTAGGTATAAACCGACTCGAGATTGCACATGTGGCGGAATATTGGATATTCCAAAGTGATCCCATTTGCTCCCATCAGATCGCGTGCCAACCTGGCCGTCTCGAGTCCGACTCGCACATTGTTCCGCTTTGCCATCGAGGTCTGGCTGAAGTGAAGCTTGCCTTCATCTTTCAAGTGGCCGAGACGCCACGCGAGCAGTTGTCCTTTTGTGATTTCTGTCAACATATGCGCGAGCTTCTCCTGAACCAGTTGAAATTGCGCGATGGGTTTGTCGAATTGAATTCTTCCTTTCGTGTATTCGACGGCCCATTCGTAGCAGGCCATCGCAGCACCGATCCCGCCCCATGCGATTCCGTAGCGGGCCTGGTTCAAGCACATCAACGGCGCCTTTAACCCGGCGCTGTTGGGCAGGAGATTGGCTTCAGGCACGAGAACATCGTCGAGGATCAAATCGGAAGTCACCGAGGCCCGCAGGGAAAGCTTGTTCTTGATTTCAGGCGCCTGGAATCCCGGCGTCTTGGTTTCAACGATGAACCCGCAAATTTCGCCTTCCGCCTTCGCCCAAACGATCGCGACGTCGGATATCGTGCCATTTGTGATCCAACGCTTCGTTCCATTGAGCACCCAGCCCTTGTCGCTGCGGCGCGCGCGCGTTTCCATACCACCTGGATCGGACCCATGATCGGGTTCAGTGAGAGCGAAGCAACCGATCTTCTGACCTTTGGCAAGTAACGGCAGCCATTTCTGCTTCTGCTCTTCCGTTCCGAAAGCAAAGATCGGATACATGACCAGGGCGCCCTGAACACTCACAAAACTTCGAAGGCCGCTGTCGCCGCGTTCCAATTCCTGCATAACCAGGCCGTAAGCGACGTTATTCATGTTCGCGCAGCCGTATTCTTCGGGCAGGGTGCCGCCGAATAGACCCATCTGTGCCATTTCTGGAATCAGCTCAGAGGGGAAGGTTGCTGCCTCGAAATGTTTATCGATGATCGGCACGACGCGCTCGTCAACAAATCGGCGAACGGTATCGCGCACCATGCGCTCTTCGTCGCTCAGCAGGTCGTCGATGCGATAAAAGTCGACACCTTGGAATGGCATCAGCCGTACTCCCGAGATTTAATCCCCAGCAAAAGAAGCTATCATACGCCAGACGTGGGGGGACCGGCCGAATGCCCATTCAAGAAAGCCGCGAAGCGGCGTACCTCCAGTAGGCCGGCCGGTGGGCCCGACGTTAAATAATATGAAGCCGGACTCCGCAATCGAGATCGTACGGGAGCTGCGCAAGCGAGGGCACGAAGCATACCTCGTAGGAGGATGCGTGCGCGATATGGTCATGAAGATCGAACCTGCCGATTATGACATCGCAACCAGCGCAAGGCCGGAAGAGATCGTAGAGATATTTCCGCGGACCGAGAGCATCGGCGCACAGTTCGGTGTCGTTCTTGTAATTTTTCACGGCCACCCATTTGAAGTTGCGACATTCCGTTCCGACGAAGCTTACATCGACGGCAGGCGTCCGACCGGGGTCGTCTTCACGGACGCCAGACAAGACGTCCGCCGGCGCGATTTCACGATCAACGGTTTGCTTTATGATCCGATTTCTCATGAAGTGATCGACTACGTCGGTGGCCAAGCAGATATCCGCGCGAAGCTAGTCCGCGCGATCGGTGATGCGCGCGCCCGTTTCGAGGAAGACAAGCTGAGGATTCTGCGCGCCGTCCGGTTTGGCGCGCGCCTTGGATACGAAATCGAGCGGACGACCTGGGAAGCTGTTGTCGCCATGGCCCCGAAGATTCATCAAGTCAGCTGCGAACGTATCCGGGAAGAGGTCTCTCGGATATTGACCGAAGGGCAGGCGTTGCGAGGCTTTCGCCTGATGGAAGAATCGGGTCTGCGGAAAGAAATCTTTCCAGAGCTCGAGTGGACCGGTCACATCGAAGCATCCCTCGGGTTTATTAAACATGGCTCTGCGGCGGATTTTGCGATGGGCGTTTTACTTCACCATACCCCGGTCTCCAGCGTGGCGACAATCATTGAACGCTTGAAGTTCTCGCGCGCCGAGATGCATCATATTGTTGCCCTCATTGGAAACTTGCCCCAGTTCTCCAGAGTCCGTGAGATGTCGGTGGCGGAACTCAAGCGCTTTCTCCGGCTGAACCGTTTTGAAGATCACGTGGAACTTCGACGCATTCACCTTATGGCGGACGAAAAGGATCTCGCCGATGTCAACTATGTTCTTAGCAAACGTGCAGCTTGGACCGATAAAGATATCTGTCCCGAACCGCTCATCACCGGCAATGATCTAATCGTGATGGGTTTCGCACCCGGGCCGATGTTCAAGGAAATTCTCACGACAGTGGAAGACGCGCAGCTCGAAGGCCGGATTACCAACCGGTCGGAAGCGGTTGACTTCGTCAAGGGTCGGTACGGCCGAGCATGAAAATCACGGCAATTCTTGTTCTCATCATCAACCTGAACACGGCTTCAGTCCAGGAACTGCAATCCCTTCCGGGCATCGGACCCGCTCTCGCTAGGCGCATCGTGGTTTTTCGGGAAAAGAACAATGGCTTCAAACGCGTCGAAGAGTTGCTGGCCGTTCCCGGCATCAGCGAAAAAAAGTGGCGAGCAATTCGAGATAAGCTGGAAATCGGGCCGCCGGCACGGTAGCGGAAGGTCTGTTTCTGGGCAACCGTAGCCACCAAAAGGCACAAAAGGATTTTTTGTGCCTTTTGGTGGCCAATCAGCCCTCTCCCGCTACTTCTCGATCCCATAAGCCTTCATTTTCCGATAAAGATAACTGCGCTCCAGTCCCAAGGTGCGCGCGGTTTGTGAAATATTCCAGTTGTTTTCCTTCAATTTCGTAACGATGAATTCACGCTCGTACTGGGCTCTCGCCTCGTGAAGAGTTGAGGCGCGCGACGGGTAGCCATTCGGCAGCGAAAGGTTTACGGGCCGGATGACGTCGTCTTGGATCATGATGACCAGCCGCTCGATTTCGTTTCGAAGTTCTCGAACGTTTCCGGGCCAGGAGTAATCGATCAACATGTCCAACGCCTCCGAAGTGAACTCCTTTGGGCCGCGGCCATGTTCGGCTGAAAACACACGCATGAAATATCGAGCCAGTATCGGTATATCTTCGCGGCGTTCGCGCAAAGGGGGTACGAAGAAGGGAATTACATTCAATCGATAGAACAGGTCTTCACGAAAACGTCCGGCAGCAATTTCGCCTTGCAGATTTTTGTTTGTCGCGGTGATGACGCGCACATCTACACGCACGCCTGTTTGGGCGCCGATCGGCTGGAAGCTTTGTTCTTCGAGAACGCGCAGGACTTTGGCTTGCGTTTTGAGAGACATGTCGCCGATCTCGTCGAGGAACAAGGTGCCGCCGTCGGCCAGCTCAAATTTCCCCTTCTTAGGGTCGCTTGCTCCGGTGAATGATCCTTTCGTGTGACCGAACAGTTCGCTTTCAATCAGCTCTTCAGGGATCGCGGCGCAATTCACTTCCACAAACGGCGCGCTTGCTCGATTGCTCATGAAGTGAATGTTGCGGCTGACCAGTTCTTTTCCAGTTCCACTTTCCCCGTAAATAAGGATGCGGCTGTTGGTCGGAGCGACAATGGCGATCTGCTTCCGCACCGCTTTGGTCGGTACGCTTTCCCCAACGATATTGAATCGGTCTTCGAGTTGGTGGCGAAGCAGGTCATTGGCTTGTTCAAGCCGCCGATGGGAAAGGGCATTTCTGGCGATAAGCAGCGTGTGCTCGAGCGACAGCGGCTTTTCGATGAAATCGTAAGCGCCGAGCTTTGTCGCGGTAACGGCTGTGGCGATCGTCGCATGGCCCGAAATCATGATGACGTGCGTTTGAGAGGACTTTTCGCGCAGTCTGCGAAGTGTCTCGATGCCGTCAATGCCGGGCAGCCAAATGTCTAGAAGCACAAGGTCATAAGCGTCCTGCTCGATCTTCTTCAGGCACTCTTCGCCCGAGGACACCGTTTCGGTTGGAAAACCTTCGTCTTCGAAAACCCCTTTCAGCGACTGCCGGATGCCGGGCTCGTCATCGACAATGAGGATTCTTGGCATACAGGTAATTCAAGAATAAATCGCGTGCCTTTTGGCGAGTTCGGTTCGACACCGATATAACCGCCGTGATCCGCAACGATGCGGCTCGATATGGCGAGTCCGAGGCCGGTGCCCTTCTTACGGGTTGAAAAATATGGCGTGAACAAGCGTTCCCGATCTTCAGAAGCGATTCCTCTGCCAGTATCGGCAATGGTGAGCCGCGCCATGGTGTCGTCGCGTGCGAGGTCGCACCGAATTGTCAATTCCTGGAGCGGCTCACCGGCAAGCGCAGCGAGCGCATTATCGAGGAGATTGACGAGAACGCGCTTCATTTGCAGCGAGTCCATCAGAATGGGAGGAAGATCCTCCGAAACGTCAACGACGACCTTCACTTTATCCATCCGGTCTTCATAGAGCGCCATCGTTCGATCGACCAGCTCTTTCATGCTGTTCGGAACGCGCGATACGGCGGGCAGCCGCGCGAACCGGACGAATTCGTCGACCAGATGCTTCAAGCTGGAGACCTCTTCCACGATCGCCGCAACGCATTCCTCGATGACCGTTGCGACTCGAGGCGAAGCGGCCGGCAAGCGGCTGATATTCCGAGCGATGCGCTCGGCCGAAAGTTGAATCGGCGTGAGCGGGTTCTTGATTTCGTGCGCCAGCCGCCGCGCGACTTCGCGCCACGCGCTCGCCTTTTGCGCGCGCACGACTTCTGTGAGGTCCTCGATCACGAGAACGAAACCGCGGGTCATCAAGCGTGACACCGTGGCGGCCACGTGGGCCGGCCGCCCATGGACGTTGAATTCAATTTCACGGCTGATCGAATTTCCATCCGAGGCAGCCAACAACTCGCGAACGGCGTGAAAGTCTTGACCGAAAATTTCATCCAGCGTGTTTGCATCCTCGATCGAGAACATCGCGCGCGCCGCGCGGTTGATTTTGTTGACGCGAAGATCGGGGTCGACGGAGATCACAGCGGTAGGGATGCTTTCGAGAATAATCTCCATGTAGCGCCGGCGCGCTTCGAGCTCGCGAGTGGTGGCTTGCAGTTGCCCAGCCATGTCATTGAATAAGCGAACCAGCAAACCGAGCTCATCTTGGGCCTGGACGTGGACTCGATGATCAAGGTTGCCTGCCGAGATTTCGCGGGTCGCTTCGGAGAGGGCTTCGATGGGGACAGTGATGCGTTTCGAGAGAAATAAACCGATCCACACCGCGGCAAACAGAATCAACACCGTCATCAGAATGAGGATGTAGACGTAAGTATCCCGATATAGCTTTTGATTTTGGACGAGTGCATTGTAGTGTTCCCGCTCTTGGCGAATCTTTGCCGCTAGTTGAACGATCCGTTCAGGCCGTGGAAAAAGCGCAACCATGATGTTGGCATCGGCACGCGTTCGCTGGGCCACGACCCAATAGGAATCAATATCGAGAAAAGCTTCGAGGCCATTGCCGAGGCTCGACCGTATCTGATTGCTGAGAGTGGTTGCGGCGACATCCCGCTCGGCCGACGATCGCAAGATTGTGCCCCGATCGTCGATCACCATCAGCGCCTTCAAATGAAACGTCTGTCGCAGTTCATCCAGATTGGTCTCGGGCGCGCGATTGAGGTGTACGAGTATTGATCGAGCAATGACCTCGTACTCCTTCTGCCATTCCGCATTCATGTCGGCGGAAGCGTTGAAAATCTGATCCACCGGCACGCTGAACCACTTGACGATGCTTCGATTCACCAAACCGAACGCGAAAAGGAATAGAAGTGTCGCCGGAATCAGGGTCAGCGAGATAAGGGACACCAAAATACTGGTCTTGAATTTTGAACCGGGCTTTTGCTGTTTCCGCTCGATCCACACCTTGACCAGCGTGCGAAGGAGCACGAAACCAAAGATCAGAAGGACAAGAAAAATAAAAGTCGATAGTGTGTACAGCAGAACAATTTGCGTCGGCTCCGAAGGACTGAAAAACGGATCGAGATTAAACGCGGCCTGAACAAACACTATCAGCGCCAGCATTAGCAGTAAGAATCCCGCCAAATAAAGCTTCGTCGTTTCGGGCTGTATCTTCATGAATTACCTATTTTGAAGCCGGTCGCAGCGGCCCGCAAGGAATGTATAGCGAAACTTTGCCATTTAAGTAAAATGCCCCATGACGAAGGAGAAGGTGTATGGCAAATTTCTCATTTAAAGCAAGAAATCGGCAGGGTGAAACGGTCTCGGGGGAACGCGCGGCCGATAGCAGGCAGGCACTCGCGCTCGCGCTTCGGCGCGAACAGGTCTTTTTGATCGAGGCGCAGGAAAAGAAAGCCACCAAGAGATCGTTTGAATTCGGTGGAAATCCGACGCAGAAGGACGTTGCCGTGTTTACGCGGCAATTTTCCGTGATGATCGACGCCGGAGTGCCTCTTGTCCAATGCCTTGAACTTCTGGCGACCACGCAGGAGAACAGGAAATTCGCGGCGGCGCTGAAAGCGGTACAAACCGAAGTCGAGTCGGGCAACAGCCTTGCGGCGTCGATGAAGAATCATCAGAGAATATTTGATGATTTGTATACCAACATGGTCGCAGCGGGAGAGGCCGGTGGTATTCTCGACACTATCTTTCAGCGTCTTTCCATTTACATCGAGAAGAACGTCAAGTTGAAGCGTGCGGTTCAATCGGCCATGGTGTATCCGGTAGCCGTCGTCGTGATTGCGAGCGGCGTCATCACGCTCATTTTGTGGAAAGTGGTTCCCATGTTCACCGAGCTTTTTGCGAGCATGGGTGTGGATCTGCCGCTGCCGACGCGCATCGTGATCGGCGCCAGTAGATTTGTCGCCAGCTTCGGCATATTCATCGCGATCGGTATCGCCATTCTGATCTTTCTCCTCAGGGCTTACTACCGAACGCCGAAAGGGCGGTACATGATGGATGGCTTGATATTGAAAGCACCCGTCTTCGGACCGTTGCTGCGAAAAATCGCCGTCGCGCGTTTCACCCAAACCATGGCAACGCTGATTGCCAGCGGCGTTCCGATTCTGGATTGTCTGGACATCACCGCGCGTACGTCGGGCAACGCGATCATCGAAGAGGCGATTCTCAACGTCAAGAAGGCCATTTCCGAAGGCCGCACGATCGTCGATCCGTTGAAAGAATCGGGCGTGTTTCCAAACATGGTGGTTTCGATGATCGGAGTCGGTGAGCAAGCCGGCGCTTTGGAAACCATGCTGACCAAGATCGCGGCCTTCTACGAAGAAGAAGTCGACGCTGCAGTGGGCGACCTCATGACGGCCCTGGAACCAATGATCATCGTCGTACTCGGTACGACGGTCGGTGGAATCGTTATTTCGATGTACATGCCGATATTCTCACTGGTCGGACAATTGAGCAAATAATCCGATGGCCGATACCGCCGTGCCGATCCTGAAAGACCGGCGCAAATGGCTTCTACGGTTGATCTATGTCCGGATGGGGGCCTTCACGATCTTCGTCGCCGCTGAAGCCGTACGCAAACCTTCGGCAGACATGTTGGTGCTGCTGGCCGCCGTCTACGGGCTGTCGGCTTGCTGGTTCGCACTTCTCAAACTCAACAAGTCCTACGTTGCCCAGTCCTACGCCCAAATTGCCGTCGATTTGCTGCTCATCACCTGGACCGTCAACCGAACAGGCGGCGTCGACAGTTATTTTGCGTCGCTGTACTTCCTGGAGATCGTCATGTCGAGCATCCTGCTCGAGCGGCGCGGAGCGTTCGTGGCGGGAACCGCAAGCTCCTTGATCCATTTCGCGCACATGGATCTCGGGTATTTTGGCTATGTTCCTTCAACGACAAATGTCTGGCCCGATCTTCAGTCGCTGCAATACATCATCAGCTTGAATATTTTTGGCTTCTGCTCGGTTGCATTTCTCTCAAACTTTCTTGCGGAGAGCTGGCGAAGAGCAGGCGTCGAACTGGAGAAATCGACGGGACGTGTTGCATTCCTGCAGGCATTCAGTGATCGCGTTGTCCACAGCTTAGGTTCCGGCCTGATAACCACCGATTTTCAAGGACATATTTACCTCTTCAATCGGGCCGCTGAAGAAATCACGGGATACCGTTCCGGCGAAGCGTTGAAAATGACGGTCTGGCAGGTTTTTCCCGGCATGCTACCCGAGATCAATTTGGGCCGTTTCGAGATCTCCACGTGGCACCGCGAGCAGGTTCCGATTAACCTTCGATTTTCGGTTTCTCCTGTCATGATCGATGAAAAGAATACGGCCGGTTATGTCTGGTGCTTCGATGATGTCACGGAGCTTCGTCTGCTGGAGCGTCAGATGCGTCAGAAGGAGCAGATGGCTGCTCTCGGCGCCATGTCCGCCGGCATCGCGCATGAAATTCGCAATCCGCTGGCGTCGATTGCGGGATCGTTCAACCTATTGCGGTCGGATTTGACTCTCACTTCGGATCAAAGTCAACTTGCGGAAATTGTTATTCGGGAAACCGAGCGGCTCAACCACACGATTACAGAGTTCTTGTCCTTCGCGCGGCCGCGAACGCCGACCCGGATAACGGTCGATCTGGCGGAGTTGATTTCCGAAACCATGAAACTGATGCGAAATAGCCCAGAGCTGAGGCCGAACCACCGAATTGAGACATGGCTGACACGCGTTGAGGCAGCAGTCGACGAAAGCATGATGCGCCAGGTCTTCTATAATCTCGGGTCGAATGCCTTCAAAGCCATGCCGGATGGCGGAACGCTCACAATTTCATTGGAGGCTCGCAACGGAAATGCTCAGATCCGCTTCGAAGATACAGGTGTTGGGTTAACGGAAGACGAACTCAAGCGGCTCTTCGTTCCATTCAATTCATCCTTTCGCAATGGGACCGGTTTAGGCCTGCCGATCGTGTATCAAATCATCAGTGCACATAACGGCACCATCGCGGTTCGCTCGCATAAAGGAATGGGTACAACCTTTGTGATTGATCTCTAAATGACCAAACGCGCCAAAATACTGATCGTTGATGATGAGCGGTCTATTCGCGAACTGCTCGAAATTTTCCTGAAGAAAGAAGGCTTCGAGGTGAAAAGCGCGCCCAGCGCTCTCGAAGGTCTAACTCAGGTCAAGACGTCGGATTTCGATCTCATTATTTCCGACATCAAAATGGCAGATATGTCGGGTATCGATTTCCTGCGCGAACTTCGGGCCAGCGGTTTCAACGACCAATTCATACTCCTGACTGCTTTCGCCAGCGCCGAGGCGGCCATCCAGGCACTGAAAATGGGCGCATTCGACTACATCTTGAAGACTGAAAATTTCATGGAGGAGCTGAAGCTCGTCGTTCATAAGGCTCTTGAGACCCGCCGCCTGCGTGAAGAAAACACCTATTTGAAGCGCGAGTTCAAAAAAGTACACGGGATGGGCAATCTCATCGGGAAGAGCAAAAAAATGCAGGAGCTCTTCAAGATGATCGAGGTCGTCAGCGTAACAAACAGCACGGTTCTCATTACCGGTGAAAGCGGCACCGGGAAAGAGCTGGTTGCGAAAGCTATTCATCTGAACAGCCCTCGCGCGGAAGAAGCTTTTATATCCGTGAACTGCGGCGCGTTCACGGAGACGCTGCTTGAAAGCGAGCTTTTTGGCTATGTGCGCGGAGCGTTCACCGGGGCCACAACGAACAAGAAGGGATTATTCGAGGTCGCCGACAAAGGAACGATTTTTCTCGATGAGGTTGGCGACACAAGTCTTGCGATGCAAGTCAAGCTGCTTCGCGTTTTGCAGGAACGGATGATCCGCCGCGTCGGAGGGACTGAGGAAATCCCTGTCGACGTGCGAATCATTGCGGCGACGAATCGGGATCTGTCCGAGATGGTCGCCGAAAGTCAGTTCCGCGAAGATTTGTTTTACCGCGTTAGCGTCATTCCGCTCGAGCTTCCGCCCTTGCGGCATCGCCGGGACGATATTCCACTTCTTGCCGATCATTTTCTTGCGCGGTTGAATGCATCGATGGGAAGGAAGTTCGACCGTATTTCCGATGAAGCATTGAAAAAGCTCGAGACTTACGAGTGGCCCGGAAATGTGCGCGAACTCGAGAATGCACTCGAGCGGTCCTTTATATTAGAGACCTCCAACGAACTGTCTGCGCAGCATCTCCCCGAGAATGTATCGACCAGTTCCCGGATGCGGTCCAATGCCAACTTTCCCGAGGAAGGCTTTGATCTCGAGCTTTACGTCGAGAATCTTCAGAAAAGCTTCCTGGAAGAAGCCCTCCGCCGGACGAATGGAGTCCAGGTCAAGGCGGCCGAACTGCTGCGCATGTCGTATCGATCATTTCGGCATTACATGCAGAAATACAATATTCCGTCATGAATTCGGAATGGATGATGCCCGTCCTGAAGCTTGTCTAAACATACGATTTTTGCGGCGAATGTTGTGACCTGCGGTTACGCTGAGACGGCCATGTACAGGACGGTCCAGCGTTGCCGCATTTGCGGTAATCCCAATCTGATTTCCCTACTATCGTTGGGCGAGCAAGCGCTGACAGGTATTTTCCCGTCGGAGCCGGAGACGCCCTTGGCTCGAGGACCGCTGGAGTTGGTGCGTTGTACAGGGTCCGGCGACAGCGACCACTGCGGCCTTGTTCAGCTTGGCCATTCCTACGATTCAGCCGAGTTGTATGGTGACAATTACGGGTACCGTTCATCACTTAACCGGTCGATGGTCGAACATCTCCGCGGTAAAGTCGCAAAGCTCGTGGCGCTTGCCAGCCTGCGCGATGGGGATACCGTTCTCGACATAGGCAGCAATGATGGAACGACGCTTTCGTTTTTTCCCGAAGGCAAGGTCTTGCCGGTTGGAATCGATCCGACGGCAAGAAAGTGGCGGCGTTTCTACCGCCGCGACGCCCTGGTCGTGCCCGACCTGTTCTCCGCCGCACGAGTACGTTCCGTGATCGGAGAAAAACGACTGCGCATTATTACATCGCTTGCGATGTTTTACGATCTGGAAGATCCGCAATCGTTTGTGAATCAGGTTACCGAACTTCTGGCTGATGACGGCATATGGCATCTCGAGCAAAGCTATGTGAGCGCGATGCTGTCGGTGAACGCATACGACACCATATGTCACGAACACGTTGAATACTATGCTTTACGTCAAGTGAATATGCTCGCCGAACGTGCGGGTTTGAAGCTGATCGATGTCGAACTGAACGAGGTCAACGGCGGAAGCTTTGCCGTCACCGCCGCAAAGAAATCATCGCCATACCGGGTCAGTGCGGCCGTCGCACAAGTCCAGAAGGCGGAAGACGATTTCGGACTGAACGAGCCGGCCACCTACGCGCGTTTCGGTAATTCCGTTTGGGAGCACCGTCGCGAATTGAAGGCTCTGCTGGCGGAGTTGCGGGCAGCAGGGAAGAAGGTTATCGGTTACGGCGCATCGACAAAGGGCAACGTCATCCTGCAATTTTGTAATTTCGGTCCGGAGGATCTCGAATGTATCGCCGAGGTCAACGAGGAAAAGTTTGGGAAATTCACGCCCGGTACCGGGATCCCGATCGTCTCTGAATTGGAGGCCAAGGCGCGAAAGCCCGATTATCTGCTGGTGTTTCCATGGCACTTCCGTAAAAACCTTGTCGAGCGTGAAGCGGCATTTCTCGCTGGCGGAGGACGAATGATCTTCCCGCTGCCCAAAATCGAAGTCATTGGCGCCGAGGCGGTGCGGGGACCGACCGGAAGTAAGGAGAACGCGCCCCAATTAATATGACCCGTAAGACGCTCATCTTCATTCCTACTTATAACGAGGTTGAGAATGCGCCGAAGATGGTAGAGCGGCTATCGGCGTCGGGACTCGGCGCAGCCTTTTTATTCCTTGACGACAATTCGCCGGATGGAACGGGGCCACTGCTGGAGCAATTGGCGGCTGCCAATTCACGTCTCCATGTCATTCACCGTAGCGGCAGGCTGGGAGTTGGATCGGCCCACCTCGCAGGCATTGATTGGGCCTACGAACACGGATACGACCTAGTCGTGACCATGGACTGCGACTTTACGCATTCACCGGAGGATATTGCACGAATGCTCACGGCCGCGGACGCCGGCACCCACGTGGTCGTCGCCTCACGTTATATGCAACCGGATAGCTTGCCGGGCTGGAATTTGATGCGGCGGCTGCTGACGAATATCGGTCATCTGCTCACACGTACCTTCTTGGGTATGCCCTACGACGCCACCGGCGCTTTCCGCGTATACGACTTGCGTAGGGTGCCAAGGGCGGCGTTCAGGCAAGTGCGGGCGAAAGGTTATGCGTTTTTCTTTGAGAGTTTGTTCATCCTTCACTGCAACCGTTTGACGATCACCGAAGTTCCGATCCGATTGCCGGCGCGAACCTATGGACATTCAAAGATGTCGTTCCGCGAAGCGCTCCGCAGTGCGCGGCAGGTCATAGCACTTGGCGTGGCTTCGGTGACGAATCCAGCGCAATTTCTTGTGGGTGGCCGTGAAATTCAAGTCAATTCTACCTTGGTGGATCCGCAGGGTTGGGACCGTTATTGGGAGTTGAAGGTTGATCTGGATGCGGCGGCATACGAAATCATTGCGTGGGCGTACCGCACAGCCATTATTCGTCCACGGTTGGAACGGTATATAAGGAAGCATTTTCCGCGTGGATCCGAACTTATCCATGCGGGATGTGGTAGCGGCCAGGTCGATCGAACGTTGCAGCGGGAAATGAAACTCACCGCGCTCGATATTTGCGTGCCGGCGCTTCGGTTATATGCGCGAAACAATCCCGATTCGGTGCGGTTGATCCATGGCAGCATTCTCGATATTCCGTTACCCGACGAGTCGGTTGACGGTATTTACCACCTCGTGTTGTCGAACATTTCGCGCCATCTGCAGTCCGAAGAATCTTAGAAGAATCGCGGCGCGTACTCCGCCCGGGTGGTAAGGCCATCATTTTTTGGCCGCACCAAAAGGGGACCAGTGTGGCAGCCCTGAAGGCCATCCATTGGTTTCGCCAATGGGTTATGGGGAAACAACAACCGTTGCACGCTCCGGAGATTTCATTGCTCCCTTCAAGAATACATGCGCTCGACGCGTTGCGTGAAGCAGGCTTTGAACCGATCGATTACGATTTTGGCTGTTCGGATTTCTGGGTGCAGGCAGTCGTCGTTGGACAGAAGCCATTATCCAAGACTCAATCCCATCGCCAGGACTTCGTCGATTCGCATGAGTTCATATCCCGTCGATCCATCGCTCTCCGATAACCGGCTGCGGCTCGCCATTCGCTTCGAATGGATGGTTGCGCTGGCGATAACCTTGGTCGTGGCCTGGCTGGACGTCAATTATGCGCAACACGCCGGCGCACTGTGGCGCGATGAAGCGAATTCGTTTGTGATGGCGACGTACCCGTCTCTCAAGACAACTTGGGACCGATTGCAATTCGATTCGTTCCCGATGCTGTGGTATGTGGTGCTGCGTAGTTGGGTGAGAGCCGGTTTGGGTCAAACCGATACGGGACTTCGTGCTTTCGGGCTGCTGGTAAACGTGGGAATCCTCGCGATCCTCTGGCTGAACGCGTGGAGGATGTCCCGGCGTCCACCGGTCGTGGCTCTGACTCTGTTGGGCACAAATGCGGCGGTGATGATGTTTTGCGGGTCGCTCCGCGGTTATGGTCTGGGCTTAGCCCTCGGATTGTGGATGTACGGAGCGGTTTGGCAGTACGTGATGCGCCCAACGGCCGTTCGCTGGACGATAGGTGCAGTCGCAGCGACTCTGGCTTGCCATACGCTGTACTACAACTGTGTATTTGTGGCGGCGGCATGCCTGGCTGGCGCAACCGTCGCCGCATCCCACCGGCGTTGGCGAGTCGCTGCCTCTGTCATCGCGCTTGGTGCCGTGACAGCAGCGACCTTGTTGATCTATGTCCCCACATTTCGCGGCAGTGGCGAATGGCGCGCCATGTACGTCTACTCCGGCGGATTCCGATGGTTGTGGTTCAAGTTTCTCGAAGCGACCACGCTTAGTCATCCGGTGATGCGGCCGATCTGGTTGATCGTCGCGTTGTGCGCGCCATTGTTAGGGCTCCTCACCTGGGTTCGTACCCGGTGTGATCTTGCGTCATTTGCGGCAACGTCGCTCATCATCGGTGTGGCAGGAAACATCCTGTTTTTGCACCTTCTGGATTACTACATGCAGCCCTGGTACTTCCTTTGCCTGTTGGCGATTGTCGCCGCCGGCGCGGATGCTGTTCACTGCGCTGTCGCAGTCGGCCGGGGCTATCGCGTTGCCGGTGTTGCGCTCACAGCGCTTGTGCTGATGGTGATCTTGGTCTCTCCTTTGTATACGTGGAGCACGACCCGCCGGACGAATCTCGATGAGGTGGCGCGCGTCGTGGGAGAATCCGTGACGGCAGGGGATTACATCATACTGACCGATTGGACGTCCGGGGTGACGTTTCAACGTTACTACCATGGAGCGGTCGCGTGGCAAACCCTGCCGCCTTTGCCGGCAGATGCGCATGACATCCATCGCTCCGACCTTGTGTTCAATCTCATGCGGCGTGCTGATGCCATCCGGGCGGTTCTTGATTCCGTCGCTCAAACCTTACGTGATGGCCACCGCGTCTTCTATATAGGCCACGTGCCCGAACCGTTGCCGTCGGAGCATCCAAAAGAATATTTGGTTAGACGTCTCGAACAACACGATCCTCCAACGCCAGTCGCACTGTGGCGTTACGAATTGAACTACACATTGCACGAGTTGGCAGGCCACCGAATGCGGGTTCCCATCGATCTAAAGCAGCCGATTTCCTCGTATGAGGATGTGGAGTTGGATGTGTTTGAGGCTATGGCGGGCTCGCAGCAAGTATCCGTTCCGCAGCGTCCTTCCCGCTAAGGATAGAGTCTGACAACATCCCGTCATGAAGCGGGTGCCTTCGTCCTTTCGTGCTCCAGCCATGACTGGAATACGAGCACATCCCAGAGATAGTAGTGCCAGTCCCGCGTGCCGGCTTGATGCTGCGCCCATTTCTCGCGGATCAATTGAGGATTAAAGAAACCCTCTGTCCGCATCCGGCGTTCGTCAAGTAATGCTTCGGCCCATTCACGCAAGGGACCGCGCAACCAGGCGTCTATCGGGATGCCGAAACCCATTTTCGGCCGCTCCGTCAAGATCTGAGGCACGTACTTGTTCAAGACTTGGCGCAGGAGCCACTTGCTCTGTTGGTTGCGGAGCTGGAGAGAGATCGGCAGACGCCATGCGAATTCCACGACACGGTGGTCAAGTAACGGCAGCCTGGCTTCGAGGCTGACAGCCATGCTGGCACGGTCGACCTTGACCAGGATGTCGTCGGGCAGATAAGTCACCGTATCCAGATACATCATTCTTTGGGTAAGGTCTGGCAGGTTGGCCCACCTCTGGCGGTCGGTCAGGACCGTCGAATGCTCGCGGGCCCCTAAGGCAACTGCTGTGGGATTCTCCCAATGCGAAACTAACCTGTGGTATAGCGTTTCGGGTTCTTCCATCGCCAGGACCTGCGACAACTTGTGGAGTTTGTCTCCGGCCTTTCCCGCTCGGCCGTACTTTGCAAAGACAGGCTTCAGCCATGCGAAACTGTCATTCAACACTTCCACAGGTATTGCGGCTATGGCCTTTGATAGTTGGCGGCGCCCCGGTGCGGGGATCCAGCCAATCTTTTTCCAAATGTCGCGTCCCTGGTTGTATCGCAAATAGCCTCCGAACAGTTCATCTCCGCCATCTCCTGACAGGGCAACCGTCACATTTTGCCGTGCCAGCTTTGAAACGAGAAAGGTTGGGATCTGTGAAGAGTCGGAAAAAGGTTCGTCATACAGCATAGGAAGACTGGGGACCACAGCCATTGCTTCCTGAGGCGTCACATACAGCTCGGTATGATGGGTGCCTAGATGTTGGGCAACTTTCTTTGCCTCTTCGGCTTCGTTGTAGTTCGCTACGTGGAATCCGATAGTGAACGTTTCAACAGGACGGTTGCTTTGGGACTGCATCAAGGCAACTACGGTGGAGGAGTCAATGCCACCCGACAAAAATGCGCCAAGAGGAACGTCAGCTTCCATGCGCAGTTTGACCGCGTCACGCAGGAGATTCTCAAGGGCAGTAACAGCTTCGTCCTCCGGAATGGACAATGGTTCGGCGACTCCGCGTTCTGCCACTGCCTTTGCGCACCAGAAGGGAACAGGTGTCGGCAGGAAACCGGCGTCAGAGCCATTTAGCGTGAGCGTGCACCCGGGCAAAAGTTTGAAGATGCCTTCATAGATCGTGTAGGGTGCGGGGATATAGTTGTGTCGCAAGTACAACGCCAGGGCATTGCGGTCGATCTCCCCGTTGAATTCCGGATGAACGCGAAGCGCCTTTAGTTCCGAACCAAAGAGGAAACTCGGGCCCATCCAGCCGTAATAGAGGGGCTTTTCCCCGAGCCGATCACGCACGAGGTGCAAGCGACGGTCTTGCCGATCCCACAGAGCGAATGCAAACATACCATTGAAGCTCTCCAGGGCCCGTCCAACACCCCATTCGCTGATCGCAGCCAACATCACCTCGGTATCGCAATGACCACGAAATACATGTCCCAAGCTGGCAAGCTGGGAACGAATCGATTTGAAATTGTAAATCTCTCCGTTGAAAGCGATCACATAGCGGCCGTCACGCGATGACATGGGCTGGTGGCCTAGAGGGGACAGGTCGACAATGGCAAGGCGGCGACTGCCCAACGCAATACCCACCCCGGCGTCGGCCCAGACTCCGCCGTCGTCTGGACCGCGATGTCTCAGCGTGTCCCCCATACGGCCTGCAATCGTGAGAAGTTCCTCTTCTTTTCTGCGCCTTAAAGGTTCAAACAGTCCCGCAAATCCGCACATTCGATCTCTCGTTCAGGTTAAGGATTTTCAATGATGCCGGCGGTCTTGTGAAGGTGTGTCGGCGAACGCTGGCCGGCGATCTGTGTATATAAGTCCTCATATTGCCTGACAATCGTGGGCAAGTTGAAGCGGTCCTCCGCCCGGCAGCGTGCAGCAATACCTAATTCAGACCTGCGCGTCTCACCGCATTCGATTAATTCAAGGCACGCCTTCGCTAAGGCTTCCGAATTTCCGGATGGTACAACCTTACCCGTATCGCCAACAATCCATGCCGAATCTCCAACGTCCGTTACCACGCATGGAATCCCGCAAGCCATCGCTTCACCAATGGCATTGGGAAATCCTTCGGCGAGGGACGAGGATGTCGCGATATCGAGTGCGGCGGTCAAGCGAGGAAGGTCGCTGCGGCGTCCCAAGAGATGACACCGGCGCTCAATCGCCCCACTCCTGATCCATTGGACAAGTTTGTCATTCTCCCATGTAACTCCATCTCCACAGAGCAGGAACTGTACGTCACGGGAATGGCCGGCAACCCGGGCGGCCGCTTGAATGAAGTTCCGGTGATCTTTCTGTGGATTGAAACGGGCGACCAACCCGATTATCAAAGCGCGTTCAGGGATTCCCAGTTCTTGGCGTACAGACAATCGAGCCGCCGCGTCGGGTTTGAAGGTCAGAAGGTCGAAGCCATTTGGGATGACCTGCATCTTCTCGCTCGCATAACCGAAACTTTCATGGGTTCGCCGGGATGCTTCCGAGCAGCAAATGATCCGGGCCGGCACCCATGGAGAAATCCGCGCACAAGCTTTGGCCGTCCAGACAAGTGAACGTTTGTTTAATTGGACGCTAAGATCCGTATGCCGGATATTCCAAACGGTTGGTATCCCACCCGCCAAATTTGCCCCGAGCGCACCGACGAGGTCGGCATGGTACATCCAGGTTTGGACGATATCCGGTCGGTCGCCGCAGAGGCGGCGTGTGAGACGGAAAAGTCCTACAGGATTGGGTCTACGCGGACGCATGCCGAGCGCCTGCACCGGGATCCCAAGACTCCGAATCTCTCTGCCTATCGGCCCGATATCGGTCAGAGAGAGCACTGCGGGTTCGAAGGCTTTCCGATCAATATTCGAAAGCAACTTAAAGAGCATCGTCTCTGCGCCGCCAACGGAAAGGCCTGTGATGAGATGCAAGAGTTTGATCACAAAACCTTCTCTAGAGCGTCTAGAGTTCGTTTCGCCAGTTTCTCGCGGTCAAATTCCCGGGTGATGCGGCAGCGTGCCCTCTCGCCCAGCTGAGGGCCCTCGGCTCCTCTGCGCCTCAGCATGAGCTGCCACGCCTTCGCCAAGGCTTCAGGATCTCGGGATCGCACAATGACGCCCGTATCGCCGACAATATATGCCGAGTCGCCCACCTCTGTCGCCACGCAAGGCACACCGCAGGCCATTGCTTCACCGATCACGTTGGGAAAACCCTCGCCGTAATAGGAACACAACGTGGCGATATCGAGCGCGTTGTATATGGCGGGCATGTCGGTCCGCCATCGTTCCCATATGATTCGATCCGCCAATTGCAGGCGTTTCGTTAGTTCGAGTAGCTGATCCCTGTAAGAAGGCGGGCCGTCGCCAACACAGACAAACCGCAGTTCGGCATGGCTTCGCGTGAGCAGCGCCGCGGCATGAAGGAATGTTGAATGGTCCTTCATGGGATCTAGACGCGCAACAAATCCAATGAGCTTTTCTTTGTCGGTAATGCCCCATTGCGTGCGCACTCGTTGGCGCTCCTCCCCGTTTGGCACAAAAACATGGGTATCGATCCCATTCGGAATCACCACGATCTTGCTAGCGGGGAACCCGCGCGCCACGTGATAGTCTCGGCCGGCATTCGAATTGATAATGATAAGATCCACAAATCGAGCCAAAACACGTTGAAGTTGGAACAGCAAACGATCGAGCCAATCGTACTGTGCCCAATCCATCACCGAAGCTCGGATGCCCCATACCGTCCGCATTCTCGGTAAAAACGGCTTGAGTGTAATACACAGGACATTCGCAGCCGGTAGATATCCATGAATTACATCCGGACGCAGGCAGCGCATCTTGCAGACGAGACGGTAGAGAAAGGGGACGACGTCCCATCGTCCATGTTTCGCCAGACTGAAATAACTAACGTGCGGTAAGTGAGCGACATCGGCACTGAATCGGCCTCCCGAATATAAGGATACGACCGTGACAGCATGATGGGGTTGGTCTAAGCCCTTGACTAACTCGACAATTTGGCGCTGCGCACCACCTTCATTCAATTGTCGAATCAGAAAACACAGACGTGTCTTTGCCTGCGTCATCTGGATTGGTGCAAGAATCGACGTTTTATGCGAATCGAACTCAGAATCGATCGCGCAACGACGCTATCCAAGAATCCGGAGTGCCGTTCTCCATATGCCTGCATCATTTGAGCGAGACTGACAATGGAGTGCTTGTAGCGATGCAGATCCTCACGAAATCGCAGCACATCTTTTTTCGTCCACGAGTTGTGGTGAAAGCACACTGTCCAGACGCCAAAAGGCAGCATGCGGAATCGCCATAGTTGCTGAGGGATCCACATGAGTCCTAGATGATCCACATGAGGGAACAAGAAGAAGCCATCGCTAATCACGTTGATGCGCAGCGCCGCCAAAAGTGTCACGGTGTTTTCGTCAAAAGAATGAGCCGGCGCTACCCACACCGAAGGTGTAATCTGTTCACGGCGAAAAATCTCGAGTGCCGCCGTAAGCTTCCTCTTTTGCTCGGCAAGAGGCAAGCCGGCGAACTCGCTGCGTTCGTTCAAACCAATGATTCCCGAATCCCGCGTGACATAGCGATGTTCAAAACCATGTAAGCCGATTGCTGCCCCCGCGCGCTGCCATTGACGTACGTGCTCCCAAAAATGAGAGTTCGGTTCACTGCACCGAAGCGCTTCGTCCTGATTGTCGGGAACAACGGCTAGAATGGGCTTGACGCCTGTGTCGTATAAAATTAGTTCAACTTCACTCCACACATCCCAGTTCATTGTGGGACAGAGATCATCGAAGCGAAGCAAGTACTTTGCAGTCACGCGCCGATCACTTTCGATTTAACAAAGAAAATCCGATCGTTCAGGCGGCTTGAATAATCCAGAATCATGAAGTCGATGGGGTAACGATGCAGCAGT
>QHWY01000011.1 GCA_003223875.1 Acidobacteriota bacterium
AAAGGGCGAAGCTCTTCGGGATGAGTGCGCAGATATTCGAGCAGATAACGTCTCTTTTCGCTGCCGCGGCCCGTACTCGATAACCGTTCGGTATTCTCGATGAGATAGGGAGCCGCAAGAGCGACGCGGTTGTAGATGTTGCGCCATGCTTTCTTGACGGCGTCGAGTGAGACGCTCAGATTCTCAGCAATCTCTACGTCGGGTTCGTTAAACAAGGCATGCACCAGCACACGTTGCTCGGCGGGGGAAAAGTGCATTTGCGGCGGGAGTGCGTGAAAGAGAAACCAAAGCGGATTGACAGCCGCCGGTGCGATCCAATCCTTTTTAAGCATGAACAGGTAAGGATGATGCTTGGCAGGAACACCGACACTTTCCGGTGTTAATCGATCCTCGAAGTTAGAGAGGAGCCGAAAACCGCCGGCCTCCATATACCGAGCATGTTGGCCTCCATAGACTTCATTTAGAATGCTGTTAATTCGATAGCCCGCATGGAAAAAATAGAAGGCGCTGCTAGCGGCCTGCAGCGCCCGCAGCGTTCTTTCATTCGATAGATCGGGGTTTCGCAACCCGAAATGCGGCACAACTAGATGTAGGCCCCTCGAAGAATTCTCGCTAATGATTTGAGGAGCCGATAAGAGAGGCGAGCGACCAGTCAGAATTCTTTCGTAGATGATTGCTGCTAGATAGGGCTTAGGTGCGGCGCAGAATTCAGTGATGAAATCTTCCGTCGCAAAAAAGCTCGACCCGAACGCTTCGATACAGTCGGGATGGGGTCGAGTCAAGTCCTCAATGACGGTCATGTTCATTGCGTTATTCGCGATCAACTTTTCCCACACGCCAAGGACGTTTCGACGGACCGATGCGGTTGTGCGAAATCCTGGATTCAGCAGTTCGCGACACGTAGGCAAGTCAGCCATCTCGGCCAGCCGATAGCGCAATGCAGTCCCCTCAATCTCCGATTGGGAGAAAGTCTCTACTCCCCTTTAAGGGTATTGTGGGCGAACCCCTCTCCGCGATTAGAATCCCTGCCGCACAAACGTTCAGTGATTTCAGAGAAGCGTCCTGCGCACACCTAACTGATGTCGGGTTTACGTAAACGTGTCTAATTGTATCTCAAACGTGCGCAAAATGGGGAAAGGCCCAACGGAGTCGGCGCAGGCCTGGGCAAGGACAGTCGCGCGACGTTCGAGACCACTTCAAAACTGAGAGGAGAATCGCATGAGACTTAAGAACGTTGGAGTTCTCATGTTCGTTGGGTTGATGCTGGCCTGTATTAGCACTCCGCCAATGCATGCATCGACGCTGGCGAACCAAGCTTTTTCGTTTGGCCCCGGCCCGTTCCCGTTTTTCGGCACTAACAGTGCGAGTAGGACCCTAAATGTGCCGGGCAAAACGCTTGTCTCGGTATTAAGGGGCTCGTTGGATCCTCTACCAGTGTCGCCCGGCGGCCTCGTCGCATTTGTTCCAGTGACGATTGAGGTCATCAGGCCTGAAGGCGGAGTGGTTGCCACTGCACAGACCGCAGCCTTTGCTCTGGTTCCCAACTCCTTCATCCTTGCTTTGCCACCTTTGCCACCGGTGTTCATCAGCGATTTTGGGTGTCCGCGCACGTGGAGAGTGCGCGTTCGCTCGTCAGACGGTGCTGTGCCGCTGGTAAGGGTGTCCGGCCAAATCACGTTCGATTTCTTTGTTCCAGGTGAGTTTCCCAACACTCTGCCAGCGACGTACAACGTGGACATGGAGGGCCCATCGATACACCTGGAGGGAGGAGGCAGTTCAGCGACACCAACGCTAGCAGGTCATGACCCCCTGCTCTTGGGAGTAGCGAACCGCTCTCTCATCCAATCAACAGAAGGAACATTCCGAATCAAAGCCAAATGGGATACCGCGTTCCACTTATGCTACCTCAATCAGATTTTTCCGCTGAATGTTGCCCTGCTCAAACCCGGTGGAAACACGGTCGCGAATGGTGAGACCAATTTCTCCCAGACTACCACCAACCCGAAGCTAGATTTCAGTTACACCGTCACGCCTGCTGACGCCCAACTCGCAGGCTCTTGGCGCTTGCGGATCACCAACAACAACGTTGTAAACAATTTCTGTACGCTTGGTTCAAATCTCCCTGTCGCGATCGATAATTTTGATGTCGAGAACTTCGCCTTTCCAGCTTTTCAGAGTACGTTTACACCACAGTGCAGCGAGGGTGTCGGCACCTTCGATATCACTCCGACCGATTCGACCGTGGCGGTAGGCGATCGGCTGAACTATGTCTTCAGTTGGATAGTACCGGAGCCTCTGAACTGGCACGACCTCCAATTCTTGCAGTTGCGCATTCGCGAATTAAGCGATAACGAAGAGAACGATAAGCACAAGAACGATAAGCACGAGAACGATAAGCACGAGAACGATAAGCACAAGAGACTTTCAACCGAACAAACGCTGGAGAGCAAAGATTCGGATTCCGATGAAGATTCGCAGGAGGGTCCGAGCGACGGAGACACCATACTATGGGTGCGATTTGACGAAGCCAGAAACCTCTTCAGCCTCTTCAAGGAAGGCCAGGACGAGTTCGGAAACGGCTTCCCGGCGGGAAGCCCGGTTTCATTGGAGACGTCACAAGCGACGCTACACCTGGCTGACAGCGGTGTTGTGGGAAGCGGCCCGACCGGCCGCAGCGTGGCGCTGAACCTCTCGCTGAGCTTCAAGCCCAAGACCGCAGGACATGAGTTCGTTGTGGAAGTGGCGGCGAGCAACGACAGCGGGGTTGAATCGGGCTTCGAGCAAGCCGACATCGTGAAAGTCGTCCGGAAGAAAGCGAAATGATGAGGCGAAATGGCGGGTTCGGGAAAAGTCATAGCGAACCCGAATCGGGTTGCTAGGCAACTCCGACGGGGTGCTATGACTTTTCCCGAACCAACGCTGGAATTGGACCGGAAAACGTAGGAAAAATAAGCGTTGCGGGAGATGTAGGAGTTCGCCGCAGCGACCGATGAGGCATGTCGCAGTGTGGATCGTGCGACCAAATCACTAAGCGCGACGCTGCGCATAGTGAAAGTCGCGGGTAAGGAGGCGGATGAAAAGGACAGTATTCTCACGGCATATCGCAATGGCGATCGCGCTCGCGATCGTCATCGCTGCAACCGGCATCGTGCCAAAGGCACACGGTCAACTTGCTGCTGTGTCGAATGTGATGACCGACGCGTTAGACGCGCGCGATGCATTGCCACCGGCAGATGGCGGGCTGTGGCGCTTTGAGGGGCCACGCAATTTGCTGCAAGGTAGCCACTCTATTGGCCGGGCACCGTACAGCGGACGGATTAACGAGTTTGCGATCGATCCGACCAATCCATTCATTATGTACGCGACAGGAGCAACGGGCGGCCTGTGGAAGACCGCGGATGGGGGTGACACTTGGGCCGCGCTCAGCGCGGGCTTCCGCGTCCAGAGCGGTACAGCCGTGGCCGTCGATCCTAACCATCCTAGCCGGGTATTTGTCGGGACCGGCGACTATAAACGCCTCGACCATGTCGAGCCGTTTTCGGTAGGCGTCATGCGGTCGCTCAATGGCGGCCTGACATGGGAGCGATTCGGGACAGATCAAATGCGTGATTTCACCATCAGCCGTATCGTGGTCGACCCGCAAAACTCCAGTCATGTGCTTGCCGCCGCAGGACGCGGCAGTCGATTGCCGGGGGGAAATGTTTTTCGATCAATCGACGCTGGTGCGTCGTGGGCGAGTGTGGGACTGCCCGATGCCAATTGGGATGACCTCGAACTGTGCGACCAGCACCTCTTCTGGGCCGCCGCGACACAACATAAGGATTTCGATAGCGACACCGGAGGGCTCAGCGGTGTGATATTCCAATCCAGCGACGGAGTTAGCTGGACCAGAGTCAACCTGATCACCGCGGGTTTCAATCTCGAAACGATCACGCCTTTGCCGGAGACGATCCAGATTGCGTGCGGCAGCGTTGCCTCAAAAAAGGTTGTTTTCGTCGCAGTCTATCTCGCCGGCGGGGTGCGTATCTTTGGAACTCTCGATCATGGTACGACGTGGGCCGAGGTAACAGCGGCTCTGTTCACCGACGTCCAGGGTGATCCATGGGCGCACGCTGCCTTTGCAGTAACCGCTTCTCGTCTCTATGTTGGCGGCGTCCGTCTCCGGGTTGCTTTGCTGTCATCGCTCTCCACGAATCCAAACCTCTCCGGAACCCTGACGTTCACATCGGTGGGAATGCCGACCGACGTTCAGTGCGTGGTACCAGATCCCACCGAGACAGACGCGGTGTTTGTCTGCGGAGACAAGGGTGTCTACCGGTTTTCGCCCCTGTCGAATCAAGTGACTTCGCTCAACTCGAGTCTGGGTGTCACTCAAGTTTTTCGAATGGATGTCCACCCCCGCCATGGTGGGCTAATGGCCGCCGGCGCGCAGGATCTCGGTGATTTTGTAAGCTTTTTCGGGCTGGGCACCGACGCCGGCGCAATCCAGTCGACAAATTGGCAAATGGTGACCGGCTGCGATGGACGCAGCGCTGCCTTCAAAGGAGACAGGACTTCACGCGTTTATCTTTCCATTACGTGTGGGGAATTGACGCGCTACGACGGGACTGTAATACCAGAGACTCCGAACGCGCAGGTCGATTTACAGGACAGCAGTACTGCTCCAGGCGGCCAGCTTCCATTGGTCTACAGGGCGACTCAAGACACCTTGGATTTTGCGGACACCACGTTCAAGGGCTACGTGCATCCAGATTCGGGAATCACGCTTCGAGGCCCGTTTGCGTTTCCATATGTCCGAACCTCAGGTATCCAGTCGCTTGCCGTGTGTCCCACGAACTCCCAGGTCCTTTATGCAGGTTCAACTTTCGGCGAGTTTTTCTATTCCACAAATGGAGGCCAGAATTGGACCAGACCCGACCAAAACGGCCTGCCTGTAGCACCGATATGGGCAATCTCGGCATCACCGTCGAATTGCAACGACGTTATCGTTGCCGTTGGCTACGAAGGACAATCCGTCGTCAGACACGGGAATAACGAGGCTTTCATTGCCGGAAACCGCCTCTTCCGCAAGTCGGACATGACGGCGGTGGGTGCCTGGAGCGGGGCGCACGGAGTCACGCCTGCATTGCCTCGGGCTCCGCTCTACGCGATCGTGCGACACCCGTCTGCCCCGGATTCAACCTGGTTCGTCGGCGGCGATGTGGGAGTATTCCGCACAGACGATGGGGGCGCCCACTGGGCCAACGCGACCGCTCCGCTGGGGCTGCCCAACACCTTGGTTCGGGATCTCCGGCTTTCCGGCGACGGCAGCACCCTTTACGCGGGAACCTTCGGACGCGGCATCTGGAGCGTGGACGTGAGCCGTCCCGCATCGAACGTGTTTGGTGTGCGAGGACTCGTGACCCAGGCGTCGATGCCCGTTTCTGGAGCAAGGGTGATCGCGTCGGGCTCTGGCCGGATCAAGAAATTCTTAAGGAATACGGTGATCTCCGGTTTCAGCGTAACGACCGCACCAATTAACATATCGGCCTCGGCGACAATTGCGAGTGCCACAGCCTCGCTCGTCGCGGCCGACACACTTAATGTTTCCCTGATCACTCCCAACGGTACCGCGCTTCCCATGACCTTGAGCCGTGGGGTCTTCCAGCTCACGTCCACTTCCGCTGCCGCTCTTGTGGGGCAAAATACAAACGGTGTCTGGAGGTTTCGACTCACCGGCTTTACCTTGCCGTTGCCCGGTGGCACGATAACACTGAATCCCGTCCTCAGCTCAGCTTCGCTAGACTTCCAGTTCACCAATGGTGTGAGTGCTGTGACCGGTGAAGATGGCGAGTACACGGTTGAGTACCTCACTCAAGGCTTTCATGTGTTGTCGGTAGACGTTTTCGGTTCGTCTCCCGAAATAATCAACCTTGTCTCAAACAGAACGAACGTGAATTTCGCTGTGGCGCCTGTCGGTGTTTCAGTCCTGCAGCCAAACCAGGCGCGCGTGAAGGTACACCAGCCGCTGACGTACGCTTTGACCTACACGCTCACCGAGGGACGAAACTGGCGCGAACTGGCATTGTTGCAAATCCGCTTCCGTCACGAGCAGGACACGATCCTGTCGTTGGAGTTTGACCCCAATCGGCGCACCTTCAGCCTGCTCAAACCCCACACCGGCGCGCATGGCCCAACCTTCGAACTCGGGAGACCAAATCGGCTGGAAACCTCGGCTGCGACCGTGTACCTCGCCGATAGCCGAGTCGAGACCGGCGTCCCAAATTCTTCGAGCGTGACACTCCGGTTTGCAGTCAGTTTCAAACCGAAAGCCAACGGCCGAATCTACGACATCGAAGTTGTGGCGCAAGACCAGGCCAGTATCGCTCAGGGGCCGACCCTTGTGGGCCGGCTTCAGGTGGGAGATGTTCCGTCCGGCGTGCTGGGCGAGCCTCCGGATGAAGAATCAATTCAACGATGAACGAGTACGAATTCATCAGATGAAACCCCTCCTCTGCGAGGAGGGGAATCTTTGCGCTGATATTAAAATACCAGCTTCAGCCCGAACTGGATCGTCCGCGCGATGCCCACAGTGGTATTGATTTGGCCGGCTGTCGGTACGCGGTTCCCGCGTGCGTCGAAGACACTGTTCAGCGGATTGCTGAGTTTGCGTGGTTCAGGATGTTGTAGAACTCCGCCCTGAACTGGAGCGCTACGTTGGGTACAGTGGCGCACCGGTTCTCGGTCTCCATCGGCGATGTCATGAACTCTTCGCGCAGGCCGAGATTCAACGTGACGTTGCGCCTCCACTTGAAATCATCTTGAATGGAGGCGCCGAGCAAATTCTGTCTCCAGTCTCGGTTCGACGTCGTGGTCGGCCATTGAAAATTTAATGACCTAGACTTGCCTTGCAGCATGTCGAACAAGCCGCTATTGATCGTGTACTGGCCTCCACCTGCTGTCACGGCAGTTTGGTAATCCAAGGTCTTCTAAAAAGTGAACCCTGTCTTCAGCGAGTGCGCCCCACGAACCAGCGTCACATCATCGGACCATTCCAGCAGCCTTGAACATCTCCTGCTGAGTGGCGCGCCGGCTCGGATATTGTGACGTGCGATCCGGATACGTTCTTCCGATTGAATCCCCGGCAGGTCACGCTTGACGAGGCGAAATCTCGCCCGCCCGGGCCAGCCGACCACCCCAGGCTGACAGAACAACACTGTGACATACAAAGGCCGCCACCCAGCGACTCCTCCGCTTATTTTCCTACATTCCGTCCGGGGAGGTGGGCTGGCAATGGATTCTTTCCCGCAACTCGCATTTATCGGGACCACATGAACGGCGAATGCCGTCGGCACCATCTGGACGAATCGGCCTCTTCCAGCCGCCAAGCGCAAGCGCGGCAGCGCGCAGCCTCACGCGAAGCGCAAGCGCGACAGCGCGCAGCCTCACGCGAAGCGCAAGCGCGACAGCGCGCAGCCTCAAATGTTGTTCGAGCGGGCGCCTTTGATTTGCGTGCGATGCAGGATTCGGCGCGAATTATCGTCGAAGGCGTCACGCCGGTGCATCGTCGAGCGGTTGTCCCACATCACGAGATCACCGATCTGCCACACCCTGCACCACACCGATGCTTCGTCGGTTGCATAAGACCAAAGCTGGTCGAGTACCGCCTCCGACTCCGAAAGCGGCAGTCCCTTGATGTAAGCGTTGCGGCGGCGGCCTAAGTAGAGAACCCGGCGATGGGTTTCGGGATGAGTGAAGACGAGCGGATGATAAACGCCCGGAGAGTGCAGCGGATCATCGACCGCAACCGTGCCTTGCCGGACAAAACCACCGCTGTTGTAAGTAGCGTCGTGCTTCAGACTGAAATTGGCGATCTCTTCTCTGAGTTTTTCGGGTAACAATTCGTATGTCCGATACATGCTGCAGAAATAAGTGTTGCCGCCTTCCGGTGGGACTTCTATGGCATAAACCATGCTGGCTTTCGGCGGATCGTCAAGGTACGACATATCCGTGTGCCAAACCGCTTCGCCTGCTCCAAGACTACCAATGGGTTCTCCATTTTCGATGACGTTCGAAACGATGTAAATTTCCGGATGCCCTTCAACAAATCGTCGGCCATTCTCCTGAATGGGTGCATGGTCGAGTTCTCCGAAGCGGCGACTGAATGCAATCAGATCTTCATCGGCCAGGCGTTGCTTACGAAAGAGCAACACCTGATGATCTAGCCAGGCACGGTAAATGACTTCGAAGTCATTGGCCTGAATCTTTCGGATATCTACGCCGCGAATCTCGGCGCCGAGCGCCCTTCCAGTTGGGATGATCTCCACACGCCGATTCTATCAGCCACAAAAAGGCACAAAAATCACAAAACGGTTTTCCAATCTAATTTCTATCTCTTGTGTTTTTGTGCCTTTTTGTGGCCCGTCCCTGTTCACACTTGACCGGCTCAGGGCGGCTGCCATATGGTGCGAATGAGGCAAAGCTTATGAAGCCACTGGGCAAGAACGGCAGAAAAAAGCTCGAAAAAGTGCATATCCGTCTGCGGGTCAATGGCGAAGAGACGGAAGTCGCCTTCGCGCCGCACAAGACGCTGCTGGAGGTACTTCGCGAGGACCTTAGGTTGACGGGCACGAAGCACGGCTGTGAATTGGGCGAATGTGGATGTTGTGCGGTGCTGGTGGATGGCCGTCCGGTGCTTTCGTGTCTGGCTCTTGGGGTGGCGATGGAGGGACACGAGATTACCACGGTCGAGGGTATGGCGGTGGGGACCGAGCTTCATCCGTTACAACAAACGTTTGCCGAACTCGGCGCCGCTCAGTGCGGATATTGCACGCCGGGGATTCTGCTGACGGCTAAAGCTCTCCTCGAGACGAACTCGCGTCCTTCACGCGACGAAATCAAAGAAGCCCTTGCCGGAAACCTTTGCCGCTGCACCGGATACATCAAAATACTGGAAGCGGTGGAATTGGCGGCTGCGCGCATGGCTGGCGGCCAAGCCGAGCCCGCCAAGGAGACGATTTATGGCTGGGAATAATGGAGGCAAGCGCGGGTTGCGTGTCGTCGGAAAGCCCTTCGTCAAGGTCGATGCGAAAGCAAAATGCATCGGCGAGCTGAAATATGCAGACGACCTGTTTCTTCCACGTATGCTGCACACGAAGCTTTTGCGAAGTACCGTTCCGCATGCCCGCATCATCAGCATTGATGTTTCGAAGGCGAAGGCTTATCCGGGCGTTCACGCGGCCCTGACGGGAGCGGATCTGCCGCCCATAACCTATGGCGCACTTCCGGTCAGCGAGGATGAGTACCCCCTGGCGATCGGAAAAGTCCGAATGGTCGGAGATCCTGTGGCGGCCATTGCCGCTGTCGATGAAGATGTTGCGACCGAGGCTTTGGATTTAATTGATGTTCAATACGAACCTCTACCCGTGGTCACATCAATTCAGGATGCGTACTCCATGCCGGAGCCTCGCATCCATGAATATGGCGAGCTAGGCAATATCCATCGAAGACAGGTTTACGAATTCGGCAGTGTGGAAGCAGGGTTTGCCGAAGCCGACCATGTCCGCGAAGATATTACCTTCTACGAAGGCAGCACTCACCTCGCTCTCGAACAGCATGCAAGTCTCGCTCAATTCAGTCATGACGGCAAACTCACGCTCTGGACGTCGACGCAGGATATGCACTATCTGCATCGGCACCTGGCGAAAGTCCTCGAGATGCCCGCAAGTCATATCCGCGTGATTGCAACTCCGAATGGCGGCGGATTTGGAGGCAAGTGCGATCCGTTCAATCACGAGATTGTTGTATGCAAATTGGCGATGGTCACAGGCCGTCCCGTCAAAATTTGTTTAACGCGTGAAGAGGTCTTTTATTGTCATCGCGGCCGGCATCCGGTTTTGATGTCGACGAAGACGGGATACAAAAAGGATGGATCCATTACCGCCATGCATCATCGCACGATACTGGATGGCGGGGCCTACGGCGGCCACGGTGTGGCGAGCACCTTTTACACGGGCATCCTTCAACCCACGACCTACACATTGCCGAACTACCGGTTCGAAGCCGTTCGAGTCTTCACCAACAAGGCACCCTGCGGTCCGAAGCGCGGCCACGGCACTCCCCAACCGCGATGGGCGCAGGAAATCCAAATGGACAAGATCGCCGATCACTTGGGACTCGATCCGGCGGAAATACGCAAACAACACGCGATTGCGCCCAACTCGATAACGGCAAATTGGATCCGGATCGGTACGTTATCGTTGCGCCAGTGCATCGATAAAGTGGTGGCGGGCTCGGGGTGGAAGGACAAATTCCGGAAGCTGCCTCACGGCAAAGGAATTGGAATCGCCTGCAGCGCGTATATGACGGGAACTCAAACTCCGATCTACTACAACAAACTGCCGCACTCCGGCGTCCAGTTGAAATTGGATCGCAGTGGCGGTGTGTGCGTGTTTTGCGGGTCTGCGGAAATCGGCCAAGGGTCCGATTCGATCCTGGCCTACATTGTCGCTGAAGTGTTGGGAATTGATCCGTTCGACATTCGCGTGGTCACCGGGGATACAGATCTCACGCCCGTCGATCTGGGCAGTTATTCCAGCCGCGTGACTCTGATGACAGGCAATGCCGCCATCGAGGCTGCCGAACGCGTCCGGCACATGTTGCGTGAAGCCGTTTCCGCAAAGCTCGAAGTTCCAGGCGAGAGACTGTCTTTTGCGGACCGCCGCGTTTTTGACTCACAGAATCCGGACAAGGGGGTCAGTTTCGTCGACGCTGTTTGCCTTGCGGAAGAGAAATACGGAACGCTCGGTACAACGGGATCCTACAAGCCGCCGGCGGCCCCGGGAAAATACAAAGGCTCCACGATTGGTCCATCGCCGGCCTTCAGTTGCACAGCAGCGATTGCGGAAGTCGAGGTCCATCCGGAAACGGGAATCGTTGTGGTGCCGCGCGTCTGGATTGCTCATGATATCGGCCAAGCCATTAATCCGGTCCTCGCCGTAGGACAAATTGAAGGGTGCGTTTACATGGGTCTTGGCGAGGCGCTTATGGAAGAGATGACTTACCGCGGCAATCGCAATCTCGTCCATAAATTTCCTTCGTTTCTCGAATACAAGAGTCCGACAACTCTCGAGATGTGCGACGTGATCACGTATTTGGTCGAGGAACCGGACGCGAACGGCCCGTTCGGAGCAAAGGAAGTTGGGCAAGGACCTCAATTGCCGGTTCCGCCGGCAATTGCAAATGCGATTTACGACGCCGTCGGTGTTCGCGTCGATGAGATTCCCCTAACGCCCGATAAGGTGCTGAAAGCGATCCGCGCGAAAGCCAAAGGACAGGAGGGGCGGTACGGACCTTCCGTGTTTCCGACATGCCCGATGCCGCCTGCGATGGTAGTACCCACACCATTCCAGGGCGGCGACGGTAAGGCACTAGAACGCGAGCCGGCGGTATCGAAGAAATAGTATGCCTATGAATTGTGGAGATAAATTTTGAAATCGGACGAATCAGCTCCCCTCCTAAGTTAGGAGGGGAGCCGAGCGAAGCGAGGCGGGAGGTTCCCTTGGAACCACCCCGTCTTCGCTCACTTCGCTCGCGAAGCCACCCCTCCTAACTTAGGAGGGGAGCTGATTCGTCCGATTTCAAAATTCCTGACACAACATGTTAAGACTACCAAAGTTTCGCTACCTGCAACCGGACTCCATCGGTGAGGCCATTCGTATGATGGCCGATAACGGTCCCGACGCCATGTTTGTGGCCGGCGGCACGGATCTCTATCCGAATATGAAGCGGCGACAGCAGACGCCGAAGGTCGTCATCGGCCTGACGCACGTCAATGAGCTCCGGACAGCGAAAGGGCAGCCGAAAGACGGAGTCGTGTTGGGCGCGAACGTCACGCTATCCGAAGTTACGAACGATCCCCGGATCCGGGATGCATATCCGGCGGTGGCGAGAGCTGCCGAGTTGATCTCCACACCATTGCTGCGCAACATGGGAAGCATCGGAGGAAACCTTCTGCTCGATACGCGATGCAATTACTACGACCAGAACTACGAGTGGCGTAAGGCGATCCACTTCTGCATGAAAAAGGATGGTGAAATCTGTTGGGTGGCTCCATCGAGTCCCCGGTGCTGGGCCGTTCAGTCCAGCGACTGCGCCCCTGTGATGGTGGCGATCGGAGCTCGAGTGAAGCTGGTTTCCACCTCGGGAGAGCGCATGATAACGGCTGCGGAACTCTACAATGATGACGGGATTCGTCACCTCAATAAGCGTCCCGATGAGTTGTTGACCGAGATCCATCTGCCGCCGGTCAACGGCTGGCGAGCAACCTACTGGAAGCTCCGGCGCCGCGGCTCTTTCGATTTTCCGGTGCTTGGTGTGGCGGTTTGGCTGAAGCTCTCTAAGGATGGAACAGTAGAAGATTCGAAAATTATTCTCGGCGGAGTCGGCTCTCATCCGATCCAGGCGATAACGGCAGAAAGAATGATCGCCGGAAAGAAGCTCACGGAAGAACTCATCCGCGACGCTGCCCAAGCCGCATATCAACCAGCGAAGCCGCTCGACAATACCGACTTTGCCATGACATGGCGAAAGGAAATGGCGCGGTTCTACGTCGCCGGTACGCTTCGGGAGTTGGCCGCGCAAAACTAGCTGCAAATCGCAGATTGGAGATTGGAAATTTCTGAATCCGGATCAAGAAATCTCCAACTTCCAATCTCGAATTTCCAATTTATAGGATAGCCGCCTATGGACTCATGCAGAGTTCCGATCCGTCAGTTTCCGGATCCGATCGTCGATGCCGCTCTTACCTCCGAGCCGCAGGAGAAGACGGCAGTGCTTGCCGGCGGATGCTTCTGGTGTGTAGAAGCCGTATTTAAAGAATTGCGCGGAGTGATTTCCGTTCGCAACGGTTACGCGGGAGATAGCGCCGCTACGGCAGATTACCGTACGGTGTGTAGCGGCCGGACAAATCACGCCGAGGCCATCGAAGTCCGGTATGACGCCAGCCAGACGACTTTTGGACAATTGCTCAAAATCCATTTTTCCGTCGCACACGATCCCACGCAACTGAATCGGCAAGGAAACGACCACGGCCGCCAATATCGTTCGGCTATTTTTTATGCGGATGAAGAGCAGAAGAGGATTTCCGAAGCCTACATTCGTCAGTTGAACGAAGCCCGCGTGTTCACAGACCCGATCGTCACGACACTGGAGCCGCTCGAGTCGTTCTATTCGGCTGAAGAGTATCATCAGGATTACGCGGCGCGGAATCCCAACCAGCCCTATATTGTTTATGTCGCTCAACCCAAGGTCGATAAATTGCGCGAGAATTTCGCGGAGAAGCTAAAACAGTGACTGCGCCTTTTATATTCCCCTCCTCGCAGAGGAGGGGTGGCTGCGCCGAGCGAAGCGATGGCGCAGACGGGGTGGTCAGCCCGGCCGAAACGTTTCGCCGAACTTTTATTCAGGCTTCGCCCTACCGGGCTCGCGCTTCGCGCCACCCCCCCGGCGCTTTGCGCCACCCCTCCTCTGCGAGGAGGGGAATTTCGGAGACAGCGACGTCCTGGCCGAACTACTGAAGGCCGGCGCCGACCGCACTATTCGCAACGATGAAGGCCGTACTCCGCTTGAACAAGCCCGCTATTACAAGCTCTCTCATTTCGAGGCGCCTCTGAACTGACAATGCGTTATATTGGTTGCGCCCAGTGCCCGCAACCTCGTAGGGAAGAAAATGACCTCCGAAGAAATGAATCGAGCGATTGAATTTCTAATCCAACACGAAGCACGCATGGACGCTCAGCAGGAAGAAGATAAGAGGCTGATGCAAGAACTGGTTGTGAACCACAAAAGGATGAGCGATCTAATCGTGATCCATTCGGGCCGTCTTGATCGAATGGACGAAGAGATCAACGTAGCGAAGCAGCGTCTCGATCGAGCGGAACGAGAAGACCGAGCTGCGCAAAAACGTCATGAGGCCTGGGAAAGCCGCCAAGAAGAGTTGGAAAAACGTCACAACGAATTGAGGCATGAACTTCGCGATCTATTCAATCGCATCCTCGACAAGCTCGACGAACGTCTTCAATGAGGATAGCAGCGACATTTATCGCGTTGATCGTCTTCAGTGCAACCGTAAGGGCTGCCGAGGTACCCACATTCAACAAGCACATTGCGCCGATTCTTTATCAACACTGCGCAGGGTGCCATCGGCCTGGGGAAGTGGCACCGTTCTCGTTACTTACTTATGAGGATGCCGCAAAGCGTGCAAAGCTGATTGCCGGCGCGGCGGAGCGCCGCTTCATGCCGCCCTGGAAACCGGAACCCGGATACGGCAAGTTCGCCAACGAGCGACGTCTGACCGACGATCAGATTGCCTTGATCCGGGCTTGGGCCGACAACGGCGCGCCGGAGGGCGATCCCAATGATAAGCCCCCGATGCCGGCATTTACCGATGGCTGGCAAGCAGGGAAGCCCGATCAAATCCTGACGCTCCCGTCGAGTTTCGCGGTCACGGCCGGTGGTCACGATCAGTTCCGGTGTTTTCTTCTGCCGATGAATCTCGATCATGACGTCTATGTGAGCGGTACGGAGTTCCGGCCCGGCAATCGACGCATCGTGCATCATGCGTTGGTATTTGTCGACACGACTGGGACCGCCCGCAGACGCGCGGGCAACGACGGCAACTATTCATGTTTCGGGGGAGCTGGAGTTCCCGGCATCAACCTGATCGGCGGATGGGTTCCAGGCACAGTGGCGCAACCTCCAGCACCTGACTATTCGAGGTTTGTTCCGAAGGATTCCGATATCGTCGTTCAGATTCATTACCACGCTTCCGGCAAACCGGAATCCGATCAGTCTTCGGTTGGCCTGACGTTTTCCGGTCCACCCAAGAAAGGGCGTACTGGTGCAATGGTCATCGGCGGGCGCCTCGATATTCCGCCCGGCGACCCACATTACATCGTCAAAGGGCAGTTGGTCCTGCCTCGCGATGTGGAATTAACCGGGATCTCTCCTCATGCGCACTATCTCGGCAAGGAGATGAAGGTAACGGCTTATTTGCCAGACGGAACAACTGTTCCGCTGATTTGGATCAAAGATTGGGATTTCAATTGGCAGGGCGGGTATCAGTACGAGAAGCCGATAGCTTTGCCGAAGGATACGAGGATCGAACTCGAGTACGTTTACGATAATTCCGAGAATAACCGGCGTAATCCTTCTCGTCCTCCAGTCCGCGTGAAATGGGGTGAGCAAAGCACCGACGAGATGGCTCTGGCCTTTCTCGTCTTTTTGCTTCCAACGCCTGCGGAAGCCTATGCATTCGGGCGGCAGATCACAATTCAGTACTTCGAGGCATTTTTGTACGAAGGCATGAGTATCGATGACCTGCCTTTCGAAATCGCTTCTCCGCAACGCGAGCGCCTGCTGCAGGCACTCCGCTTCTTTGATCGCAATGGCAATGGAGTTCTTGATCCAGACGAGCGGAATGCGTTGCTGAAACTCTTTGGCGGGAACAATTGATCTGCCACAGGAGAATCCGATGGACTCTCATCACTTGACGCGCCGCGAATTCCTCGCGGCAGCGGCCTTGACCCCGTTCATCCCTCAAACCAACTCGCGGCCGAATATCGTTTTCATCATGGCGGACGATCTTGGGTATGCCGATGTTTCCTGTTATGGGCGCCGCGACTATACGACTCCGAATATCGACCGCATTGCTGCGGAAGGCCTGCGGTTCACGCAGGCATATGCGAATTCACCGGTCTGTACGGCATCGCGGACGGCGTTGATCACGGGCAGGTATCAATATCGCTTGCGGGTTGGTCTCGAGGAACCGCTCGCTGGAAACTCGCCTCGAGACGTCGGGCTTCCGCCCGAACATCCAACGCTACCATCGTTGCTGAAGAGGGCCGGCTATTCCACCACCTTGATTGGAAAATGGCACCTGGGTTGGCTGCCGGATTTCAGTCCTCTCAAAAGCGGCTACGACCACTTCTGGGGCTTTCGCGGTGGTGCTCTGGATTACTTCACGCACAAATCCGGACCAGCCAACACCGATACCGACGACCTCTGGGATGGTGATGCGAAGATCCACCAAGCGGGATATTTGACGGATCTCATCGGCGAGCGTGCCATATCGGCCGTCAATGACTACGCCCGAGCCCGGCAAGCATTCTTTATCAGTCTGCATTTCAACGCGCCACACTGGCCATGGGAAGCGCCGGGGGATGAAGCGGAGTCGCAGCGCATTCGAGGTCTCGCCCATTACGACGGCGGCTCGCTGGAAACTTACGCTCGCATGGTACGGCAAATGGACCTGCAGATCGGCCGTGTGTTAGAGGCTTTGGAAGTCGCGGGCATCGCAAACAATACCATTGTCATTTTCACCAGTGACAATGGAGGCGAGCGGTTTTCCGACACCTGGCCGTTCACCGGAAAGAAAATGGAATTGCTCGAAGGCGGTATACGCATTCCAGCAATTGTCCGATGGCCAGGCCACGTCCGCTCAGGCAGCGCCACCGAGCAGGTCGCGATTTCGATGGATTGGTTGCCGACGTTGCTCGAAATTGCAGGCGGGAAGCCGGATCCCGCTTATCCGCCGGATGGCGAAAGCTTGGTGCGGACGCTGACACAGAACACGCCGCCCGTGCCACGAAAATTATATTGGCGTTTTAAAGCGAACAGGCAGCGAGCCATCCGAGATGGTGATCTGAAATGGCTGGAAATTGACGGCAATACGTTTCTCTTCAATGTCGTGGCCGATCCATTAGAGCGGGCGAACTTGAAAAATAGGTTGCCCGATTCGTACAAGCGGCTGATCGCGAATTATGCAGACTGGGAAGCGACGATGCTGCCGGAGGATCCACGATCCAACACCGGTTCGTTTTACGGGACCGAATACGCGGATCACTACGGAAACAAGCGCAGGTGAGAAAATCCCCTCCTAAGTTAGGAGGGGTGGCTTCGCGAGCGCAGCGAGCGAAGACGGGGTGGTTCCAAAAGGGAACCACCCCGCCTCGCGCTCTCGCGCTCGGCACCCCTCCTAACTTAGGAGGGGAGCTAGGTTCCGTGTTGGTGCCGGCGGGGCAAACGCCGTCTGATATCGGGACCGAATTCCTTAATTACGTTCGAAAACATATCGGTTCCGACCATGAGTGCCAGCTTTTCGCTGCTGTCGTACCATGAACGCAAATTCGGCGAGTAGGTGTTGGATACTGCGACGCTCATCGCATTTCCAAGAAATTCCGATGTGTTGAATGTCCGATGTCCGGAGTCGTTGCGCGCGACGGCGATCTGACTTACTGCGCTGCGCAGCCGAGACCAGAATGTGCCGATGCCCGGCCGGAAATAACGCGGGTCTTGCCGCAGGAGCACCGGCAGGAATCCTTCGCTCAGCATGTTTCCGATGATTTGGTCTGCTGATGTTCGCACGTAGCGATTCGCGAAACCCGACCACCCGGTTCCGTATCTTTTCGCCTCCTGCTCACCAGGCATGGCAAACGTCATGAGTCCTGCGAGTGCGTAGGTTGGCCAATCAAAAGAATCATGACTCGCAATGGTGAGTTTCTGCCGTGGCGTCAGCGGTTGAAAGGGAATTGCTGCGTCCACTGTTCGGTAGTTGGGGACAACGCCAAACAAGCGCTTGTCAGGATGCTCCGGTTCTACCTTGGTTATGGGCGTACTCGCAGTGGGCGCCGGGGAACTCAGCTCAGCGGGCGGTGACGCTGCCTCCCCCGTATCGGAAGATGACTGAGAATAAACCGGCAAAGCTATCAAAAGAACAGCCAGAGTAATTAAACCGCTTTGTTTCAAACATGCCTCCTCAGGGAAATACGCCAGTACCGCAGGCAGGTTACATCGCGCCACGGAATGACGTGTAAGATCTTGTAAAATAGGCGCCGGATGAGCGGAATGATTCGATTCGAGGAAATGCGCGCGATCCTGGCCGGGCGAAATGCGTTTTACTCCGAACGGCTCCGAAGCGGTGTAGATTTTGCGGAGCTTCCGTTTACGACGAAGCAGGAGCTTGTTGATGATCAAGCGGAGCATCCGCCTTTCGGCACGAATCTGACCTATCCAGTCGAGAAGTACATCCGCATTCATCAAACCTCGGGCACTGCCGGCAAACCGATTCTCTGGTTGGATACGAAAGAAAGTTGGGACTGGTGGCTAGCCTGCTGGGAACAGGTTTTCAAAGGGGCGGGTGTTCGGGAGGCTGACCGCGTCTACGTCGCCTTCTCGTTTGGCCCGTTCATCGGTTTTTGGGCAGCCTTTGAAGCGGCTCAGCGCCTGGGGGCGATGGTCATTCCCGGCGGCGGCCAATCCACCGAACAGCGGCTCCGCGCGCTTTTCGATCGTGAAGCCACAGTCCTTGTATGCACACCGACCTACGCGCTGAGACTGGCGGATGCCGCGCGGCAGCACGGATTCGATCTCAGCCGCGGTCCGATCCGTATTACGGTCCATGCCGGCGAACCCGGCGCGAGCATTCCGGAAACGCGGCGGCGGATTCAAGAATCATTCGGTGCGAAGACTTTCGATCACGCGGGAATGACGGAGATGGGCGCCTATGGCTTCGAGTGTGAAGCGCAATCCGGACTCCACATCAACGAAGACGAATTTATCGCCGAGATCATCGATCCGGAAACTCTCGCGCCGGCCCGAGAAGGAGACAAAGGCGAGTTGGTGCTCACGAATCTCGGCCGTATTGGGATGCCGCTGATTCGCTATCGGACGGGCGATCTGGGTGTGATGTCTCGTCAGCCATGTCCGTGCGGCCGGTTGTGGGCGAGGTTAGTTGGAGGAGTGGTAGGCCGCGTCGATGACATGATCACGATTCGCGGCATTAATGTTTTTCCGAGCGCAATCGAAAATATCGTGCGGCGGCATCCACAGATCCTCGAGTTTGCGATTGAAGTTCACCGGCAGCGCGAAATGCGCGAGCTGAGGCTAAAGGTGGAAGTCGAGGGGTCGTCTGACGGGATTATTGCGCGATTGGGACGCGAGATTCATGATGACCTCCGCGTTCGCGCCACCATCGAAGTCGTCGAGACGGGGAGCCTTCCACGATTCGAATTAAAAGCGCGTAGACTACGGGTTTTGGATTAGCCACAAAAAGGCACAAGAGTCACAGAATTTTTGTACCAATGCCCCGCTCTACGGCACGTTCGTATACCAGTTTACCAATCGCAACGTCCTCCAGCGCGATCCCGCCGGATTTGAATAATGTGATCTCTGACGGGCTCGTCCGCCCCGGTTTGAGTTCTGCCACAACGTCCCTCAATTCCACAAAATCTTCCCAGTGACGGCGGCCGGTTTCGATCACGCCAACAAACTCGCCGGATTCGATTTTCGATTGTTCGATTGAATCGACGACGATGCGATTAGACCGTAAGACGACTTCATCATCGATCTCGCGGCGAAGGAGCATATTTCCACCCGCTGCATTCACGTGGACGCCGGCTTGCAGCCATTCGCCCTTCAGGACGGGCTCGCGGCTGCTGGTGATCGTCGTAACGATCTGACTCTGCCGCACAGCTTCTTCCGCGGAACTCGCCGGCAAAAGTTTCGCTTTGATGCGCGGAGTCATTTTATCGATGAACGATTGGCGGCGCTCGGGTCGTCTGTTGACGATCCACACGCGCTTCAATTGGCGGACCGCATCCATCGCTTGAAGCTGGGTCTCCGCCTGCCATCCTGCGCCAAAAAGAGCCGCATCGGCTGCGCCGGGATTCGAGAGAATACGGGTTGCCAGACCAGTGGCTGCGCCTGTCCGTTTTTGGCCAAGTGTATCGGCCTCGATCAATGCGAGCATTTCGGCCGTTTCAGCGGAGTAGAGGAAAAAATAGAACTGCGCTTTACCTGCCGAGACGGTGTAAGCCTTGTAGCCGAAATAACCCGGAATCGCGGCGGCCATCATATGCAGCGTGACTCCAGGCAAACGGAGCCGGTTTCGTGAATTCGTCCATGCGCGTCCGTCCGCCTGGTCGCGAAAGGCGCGATCGAGCGCCTCGATCACCTCAGGTATTGTAACGAGTTGCTCGACCTCGTTTTCTTTGAGATAGAGAGTTCTCATGGATTGAGATGACGTATGAGAGCTCCCCTCCTAAGTTAGGAGGGGAGCCAAGCGAAGCGAGGCGGGGTGGTTCCAAACGGGAACCTCCCCGCCTTCGCTCACTTCGTTCGCGAAGCCGCCCCTCCTAACTTAGGAGGGGAGTGAAGGACTACTTGATGCCTGCGAGCTCCTGAAGCAGGTGCCAGTTTTCCAGGCGTTCCTGCCGGGCGGCGATCAGGGTCGCCGAAGGGTTGCCGTCTTTGTCGAAATGTTTCGCAAAGCGGCCTTCGGAACGAGCGAACGTAATGAAATCCACAGGCTCGGCGGTCTTCGGATTGACGTACCAATCGTCTTTTACATTGGGATTCCCTGCCAGGCTGAGGCGTTCCTTGAACTTTGAGCCCTTCCGTGGATCGTAAATGAAGATCGGGAAACTTCGCGAGTCGGCGGCCAGCTTGGCCTGATGCTCGGCCATATTGTCACCCACGCCGTGCTCCGGCTGGCAGGTGGTGAAGACGTTCACAATCGCCGGGCCCGGGAATTGGTTCGCGTCCATGACTGCTTTGTAGAAGTGATTGGGGTGAGCGCAAGTCGTCTGCGCAACGTACACGTCCTTGTGCATCATGCAAATGTTGGCGAGCTCTTTCCGGTTCTCCTTTTTTCCAGGAATCGATTTGCCGTGGAAGCTCATCTTCGCGTCTTGGCCCTTGAAAGAGCTTGTCGAGGTCTGGCCACCGGTGTTCGAGTAAACCTGCGTATCCAGAACGATAACTTTGATGTCGCAGCCGGCGGCGAGCATTCGCGAAAGGGATTGGAATCCGATGTCGTTCATCGCGCCGTCACCGCCAATGATCCAGAGGCGTTTCTGTTGCCAGCCCTGGTTGTCCCACTTCGCGCGAACACCCATCGCCACTGCAGGAGCGTTTTCAAACAACGAGTTTGTCCAGGCGATCTGGTAGGGGTTATACGGATACGTCGATGTGTATACGGTGTTGCAGCCGGTCGCGGCAACCATGCCGATATTTTCCTTGCCATATACGAAGCCGGTCGCCGCAAGCATCATCCGTATGGCCGTGGCCTCACCGCAACCCATGCACGAGCCGGCGCCGCCGACATACAGCAACGAGCGTTCGGCCAGCATCATGTCGGCCAGAGCTTTCTCGTTAATGTATTTTTTTGGAGTTTCGGGCAGGCTGCGGAAGAAATTGAAGGCCGCCTTGTACCACTCCATATTCTTGTCGTTTTTTGCGATCATCCGTAGGGCATTGTGATCGCCGCAGGCGTCGACGCATTCGGCACAGCCTTTACACTTCGTCGGGTCGATGAAGATTCCAAACTTGCCGCCCTGCCCGGGAGTCTTTTTCTCGATGACGTTGAAATACTTGTTGGTGATGCCCCATTGCGCGGCCATGGTCTTGCGGGTTTCTTCATCCGAGAATTGCCCCAGTCCCTGCTCCAGCGTCGCCGGCTCCACGACCTTGCCCAAGATTGCAGTGTCCGGGCATTCCGTCACGCAATCCATGCAACCGACACAATTCTCTGTGATGAACTCGGGAATATCGGGAGCGATATAGCTGAAGTCACGGAAGGCGCCGGTGGCGGCGGGAATGATACTGCGCGCTACTTGATCATCGGCTTCTAAGCCTTTTTCCGCGGTGCCGTCGTTGTATGCTCCGATTACGCGCGAGTTGAAGTCCTCGATATCCACAACGTTGATGCGGATATCTTCTGCGAGTTCTTCAACCGGGACATCGATTCTTTCATCCATTTGTTCTACGCTCCTTCTAATTTAGCGTCGGGCCCAGCGGCCAGCCCATTTCGGTACACCGTTTTGTTGGGGCTGCGCGCTGTCGCGCTTGCGCTCCGCGTTGTTGGGGCTGCGCGCTGTCGCGCTTGCGCTCCGCGTTCTTGGGGCTGCGCGCTGTCGCGCTTACGCTCCGCGCGGTGACCTATTTGATGGGGCATTGGCCGGTCCCCCCACGCCTTACTGCGCTACGGCTTGTCCTTTACCCGGATTGGCCAGCATTACCTCTCTCGGAATTTCCATCAGTTCGCGATAGCCGCGCGATACGGCTTTCAGGTTATCCTGCACGACGCGTTCGCCACGCTTGCCAAAATACTTCCGTAGCGCTTTCTCGACGCCCTTGAACAAATCTTCTTCGCTGATGCCGCTGTCGGCCGTGAACGGCGTCACCCGTAAGAAAACTCCGAGAAGTACGATGCCCTGCATGCGCTGCTGCAAATCGGCTAGCGATGAAACTTCCTTTGCGATCTTGACCGTATCCAGCGCAAACACGCGCACATTTTTTTGAATCAGATTCCGGCGCGCCCATGCGGGAACGGCGGCCCAGATCTCGGAGACTTCCGTCTTCGGGCTCTGAACGAAAACCATTCCGTTATCGGAAAGACCCGCTAACGGATTTTCCAGGTTAAACGCGTTGACATCGTTGAGCGGAATGAATTCCACGTTTTCGAGTTCGGAGTGAACGCGAATGTGGTCCTTCGCGATAGTCAAGTAATAGGTCGTGGGCAGACCCTTCTTTTCGGAACCGTATTTCGGATACGCCTGCACATCCATGCCGAAAACTTCGCCGGCGATCGTGGCGATGACTTTGTTCGTGGTTACCGATCCGTAGCCGCCGACCGAGTGTCCGCGCATCGAGAAAGAACCAGGTGTTCGAACATCCGGATCGATCCGTACCGCAAGCGCGGTCTCGTGTTTGATACCGACCGTGAAGTACGTCCGCGGACTATCACTGCGCATGTTTTCGACAATTGCGATGAAGTCTCCGGCACGAACATCGCGGCTTCCCAATCCGGCGGAGCCCCCGAAGAAGCGCGGCATGTGATCCAATTCGGGATAGCCCGGTGTTCCCGAGACGGCGTCGGCGAAGGCGGCCTTCATTTCGCAGAGCAGGGGATTGGATTGCATCATCGGTACGTCGAGGCGTTCGACAACCGAAATCGCTTTGCAATGACGCAACGCTTCCACAATTTCAATCGACGGGAACGGACGCCAGCACGTCACGTGCAGCAATCCAACTTTCACACCCATGTGCTCCCGGATCCAGTCGACAGATGCTTCTGCCGTCTCGATCATGCAGCCCGATCCCACGATGGCGTACTCAGCGTCTTCCAACCGATATGGCATCACGACGTCATATTTGCGGCCGCTCAGCCGGCTGTACTCGTCCATGACAGCTTTTAGCGTCGGCAGTACGCGGTCATACCACCTGCGCTGCGCGATCTTTCCTTTCATATAGCTGTCTTGATTCTGAACGACACCGGACATTAATGGCAGTCGCGGATCAAATAGCGCCCGAGTTCCCTCGGATGGATGCCCAACGAATTGTTTCATGAGTTCGACTTCGGGCAAGCGCACGTTTTCGATCGTGTGTGTCGTGAGAAATCCGTCCTGCACATTCAGGAAAGGAGTTTCGGTTTCCTCGGCAGCGCGCCGGGCAATCAGAGCGAGATCACCAGCCTCTTGCGCATTCCGAGCGAAAAGAACGCCCCAGCCGCAATCGGCGACGCCATACACATCGTCGTGCCCTGCATGCACATTCAGCGAGTGCGACGTGAGGGCGCGAGCGCCGATATGGAACACCACCGGGAGACGCTTTCCAGAGATCGTATAGAGAACTTCCTTCATCAGGATCAGACCCTGGCCGGAGGTGAAGTTGGTAACGCGTCCACCGGATACGGCAAAGCCTTCACACGTGCTAGCCGCACTGTGTTCGGATTCCGGTTCGATAAAAGCCAGCTCTTCTCCCCATAAATTGCGTTTTCCGTTTGCCACTTCTGCTTGGTATCCACCGCCCATCGTGGTAGACGAAGTGATGGGGTACGCGCAAGCGCCTTGGGTGATGTGAGTCTCGACCCAAACGACCATTCCCGCGCCGTCCGAGGTCGTCGGAATACCCGGAAACGGCGGCTTCTGTTCGCTAGATGAGGACTCACGCTCGGTAACAGGCGCCTGGCTGTTAAGAATTGTGCTCACACGACCTCCTTACTACTTACAGCTTGCCTTAAACGCGCAAAAGCTTATCATAAAAACCCCTTGCCAGTCGTGAGTTTCTACTACTATCCTTACCACACATAAGCGTTTCAAATACTGTGTAGCAGCCTTCAGTGGTGGTTCGAGCGGAGGTGCGAAATGCAAGCAGCGGCGTCGCGGACGAGAGAACATCAAATTATTTTTTGTGGACTGGAAGTGTTGAGATTGATCGGTGAACGGATGGAAAACCGTGACGATGTCGACGGGGAGGATATTAAAGCCGTCTTGAGTTTTATGCGAGACGTCGCCCACCGCTGTCTGGACAACACGGAAGACATCCTTCGGTTCGCTTCTCTGGAGGGCAGCATCGCCAACCATGAACGCGCGCGTTCCCTGTTCGATCAGCTCCAGAGCGCAGCCGATACCGCTATCGCAGAAAACTTTGCGGGGCTCTGCCGTGTTTATACGGATTTGCTTGCGACCGCGATCTTCGAAGATCGCCGCTGCCTATCCACTCTGGATTGCGATCTGACGATCCTCAGCCAATTCTATGAATGGGAGCGCGCAGTCGATGAACTTGCGCGAGCTCACGGTCCGGCTCTGCACCGGTTGGAGGCGAAATATA
>QHWY01000472.1:0-367 GCA_003223875.1 Acidobacteriota bacterium
GCGGCCGCGGTGGAAGAGAAAGTAATTGTCGCGCAGAACGATGCCCTTCTCCCGCCACTCGCACAGGACACTGATACCCAGAACAGCGCCGACCGGATTCTCCCCCAGACCGGTGGGTATTCCGGCCTGGAACTCATGACTGGCCTGATCATGTTAGGGGGCGGCATCGCAGCCTTATTCGCAGCGCGTCACAAGTCTCTGGCTTGAGCTGTCAATGCGACAGCGGGGATTGTTAATTTGTCTCGGCAGCGCCCTCATCGTTGGGGGCGCTGTTGTCTTGGCGTGGTACTCGTGGACGCTATACCAGCGGGCGGCAGCTCAGCGGCTTGCGAAGGAATGGCTGAGCCGAACGCCGGAAATCTATCGC
>QHWY01000472.1:569-2571 GCA_003223875.1 Acidobacteriota bacterium
CCGCCATATTCCGGGGACAGCCCTTCCGCCCGGCAGCGGCAACATCGGAATCGCTGCGCATCGCGACACCTACTTCCGCCCGCTACGCGTCATTCATGCGAACGACGTCATTACTCTGAAGACTCCGGCAGGCACATCTCGGTACGAGGTCACGGAAACCGAGATTGTACGGCCTTCCGCTATTGGCGTGCTGTCGTGTGCTCCCGGACGCGACCTGACATTGGTAACCTGCTATCCGTTCTCCTTTTATCCTTACGAAGTCATTGGCGTGCTCTCGTCCGGCTTCCACTTTCCGAAGCTGAGCCAGCTCTACGCGATGACCATCGCCGCCGAGCGTCCCCAGTTATGGAAGCCCTTTGCAGTGAACGCTTGGGAGTGGAACAGCTAGCGGGGAAATACGCGCCAGATTCCGGCGTGACCGTTCTTTGGTGTGGCTAACCTCGCGGCGGTCGACAGTTGGGCGCAGGAGGGCCGCCCTGCGTCCTGCGGCGCGCTAACCGCGTTAAAAAGGCAGGCGGGTTGACTTAGCCGCAGGTGAACGCTGATCAACGCAGATCTCAGCATTCCTGTCCGGTTCCGCGACGCCACCGTCCCAGGATCGGAACAGACGGTTCGTCTGAACCGAGTACTAGCTAGTCCCGTGAATGCACGTCCCAGCCATGATTTTCGTGCTTGACGCTAGTCACAACACAACATTATTGTAGTGTTGATATATTTGTTACCGGAGTTCAATCACAAAAACTAGATGCCTGGTTAGTGCTGGGCCAAATCCGGATCAATTGAGCACACACAGAATTAACTCACTGCTTCTAATTAGTGGTAAATACAAGATAATATATTCCAAACATGAGACTGCTCCGGCGACATGTAGGCGACGGGTCCCGACCGCCGTTCCGGGGCTGGTCCCTCATCGAAGGCTTTGCCTCGCTTCAGGCGGCGGTTGACATCCACCAACATGGCTTCCAGCGGGTCCAGGTCGAAGCCGCACAAACTGTATCGCAAGGTGTCATCGCGAAAAGCGCGCTCGGCGCCGATCCAGTTTTGCAGATGGGAATGGGCCAGTTCACTATCCAACTGCTGGAAGCTGGGCAGGCGACACACAAAACTATGGAAGAGAGCCAGGAAGATGCTGGACGGAGAGATTTCCGGATCGGTGCGAGCGTCGGACATCTGAGCTGCATGAGCGCGCAGATCGAACCCTTTGTTCAGCCAGGCGGAAAACGAAGGCAAGGAGTGGGCTCTTTATTTCATCCCTAAGACTGCAAGACGGGCGAGACGCCGTCTCTCGTTTGCATGCCTGGATGGCTCATGTTTTCGCGTTCTTCTTTTTCTTGTTTTTAGCCTTGAGGCGACGCATCAGTTCCCGATTGATGTCGGAGATCTTCTCCAGGTTCTCTTTCACTTGGCGATAGTTCTCAATCCACCGGCGGACCTGCTCGACCTGATCCCCCGGCACCGTGCACCCAGCCCGATGCGACTGGTCCAAAGTCACACTCAAATACCATACCGGTCCGTGTCGCTCGCCCCGGGCACATTTGCAGTCCGGATTGCCGCAAGTTAGGTAGCGCTCCATCAAGGACCCGCGAAGCACTTCAGCCAGCGGAGGCAGGACTTTGGTTAGGCCCTCGCGCCGATGGCGCAAGGCGAGGTCGGAGAGTTTGGAGAGTCTCTCTCTTTCTACCATTTGGCTGCAAGAATCATACACCCAAACGCCAAAAATGCAAATGCGAATCTCACAAATGCGAATTTCCTTCTTATCTCATTGAGCTACTTGGGGATCGAATTGGCATGCGAAGTTCCTGTGTGCGTAGTTGTGCGTAGCCAAACAACGGATTATTGCTCGGGTTTGAAGGGGGGCTATGGTCTCGCCCTCGCACGGACCGCTCTGGTTCAAGACGGGTGATGGCTATGTCATTTCCCGCAGGCGTCATGGAAAGATGTGGCGGGGCCATGCACACCTCGTGGTAATCGTTTGTACAAGAGGTCGACCGGGGGAGCGCGA
>QHWY01000473.1 GCA_003223875.1 Acidobacteriota bacterium
GGTCTCGGCCACTTTCGCTGCTCGGAAAATCGTGGCGTTGGGAATTTTCGGCGTCAGGTTTGGAAATGGGTTGATGTACTCCCAGACGATTTCTCCGGCGGGAGTGACCTCGAAAATGCGACCATTCGAGCCTTCGCAAATGAGCGTATTCCCGTTGGGCTGACGCTGAGCGCCGCTGATGTAGTGACTGAAGAAAGTCCAAATCGGGCGACTGCTGTTTTCCGCGGTGTACTCCCATACGATCGACTTGTCGAGAGGGTTGATCTCGAGCACGCGTGAGTAGGGCCTCGTACTCGCGCGGTAAGGGTTCGTGTTGCCATCGACGTAACCGTTGTCGAACACAAGCAGGTTTCCGGCTCCAGGTAGGCCGCCCGGCACGAAATGAGGATTGTGCTGTCCGATGGTGAGGCCCACCGTCTTCCACACAATCTTTTTGGTGTCTCTATCCACCACGGCGAGCGTATTGATGTAGCGGTAGCTGACGATGACGTTACCCGGCTTGAAACGCGGATCCGTGTGGCCGGCGCTCTCGGGGATCGGACTGGCTGCGTTCATGTGCAGATAGTCGAATCCCTTGGTTGCGGCCGGAGCCGGCAGACCGGTTCGTTGTCCGCTCGGATACCCTTCCATGATCTGAGCCCGGACTTCGTGCGGGAGTTCGAGGTCGTCAATATGATCCGCGGTCTGCCATTCCCAGACGATTTTTCCGGTCGGATCGACCTCGATCAAACAATCATCCGTGATGCGTTTGCGGGAAATTTGCGGCGCGTCCAGGTCCTTACTACAAACGAGCAGCGTATTTCCGTTGGATCTTCGCTCCATGTCGTGGTGCAGAAAGCGCGTGTTGTCGGTGTATTTCCAAACGATCCGGTCGTCCTGCGTGATCTCGATTACGCTGTCTGCGCCGGCTGCCCCCACCACGGATTTCGCGGATCGAACTTGGGCCAGCAGATTCCCGTTAGCCAGTGGGCGCGCGTATTGCAACTCCGAACCCGGCTCCGGAGCGGACCACTTCTCGGCCACGTTTCCTTTGACATCGATGACATATGCATGCCCGTCAGGGGCGCCGAAAATGACATAGCCGGGCTGCACGCCCGCTTTCGAGATGGTTAAACCGACGGGGTGGACGGTGGAATGGCCAAACGTTGCGATCTTTGCCGCCAGGAGGATTGCGGACACGAAGACCAGACGATGAAGGAACGCGTGGCTGTCCATTCCTGCGGCTCGCTATAGCGCGGTGACTTCCGAGATCTCGCCCACGTAAAGGCGAAGACGGTCGATCTTTCCAGCGGCGTTATACTGCAAAAATACGGAGCCCGGCCCTGTAAACTTTCGACGATCCTCACGCCGCGACCAGGCAGCGATGATCTCCCACGAAATACCCACTCCGCCCCAGGGCAGCGGCGTGGAGTAGACCAGTTTCGTTCCTTCGAATTGCCTCTTCGTCTGGCGCCGTTGGATGTAGAGAAGCCGGACTTGTGTTCTGGAAATCCTATCGATCCACTTCCGAACAAGCTCGCTGCCGCGAAGGATAACCGGTCCAATCTGTTCGTCGTCATGCGGCGGTACTTCCGCAACGACGTCGGGTGCGTAGAGTTCCATCATCTTATTGACAAGTTCCTCGCGCCCCACTTCCTTTCCTTCGAAGGACAGGGAATAGTTGGAGAGGTTATTCCAGCGGACCATCCAATCCTCAGCCAGTTGCAGCGGGTCGGGTGCGGGAGGTTTGGCAGCCGCGGCCGGGGGCGGCGTCTGCGGAGCCGGTGGAGGAGGAGTCTGAGCCGGTGGAGGGGTCTGAGCCGCTGGCGGAGTCGGCGTCTGCGGAGGCTTCTGAGTCTGAGCCGGCGGAGTCGGCGTCTGCGGCTTCTGAGTTTGAGCGGGTGGTGTCTGTGTTTGAGGAGGCTTTTGAGTCTGAGCCGGCGGAGCCTGCGTCTGCGGAGGCTTCTGAGTCTGAGCCGGCGGAGTTTGAGCTTGAAACTCAAGAGCCAATAATGTGATTAAAATCGAAACGAAAATAACAATCAGTCGACGCATAAAAGTTCCCTTGAACTAGATGGTTACGCTTTGACACTCCCCTCCTCAGTCGAGGAGGGGAGTTTAAATCTAGGAACTGGCTTACGCAGCGAACTTCCTTATTTCGCGCAGCGAAAACCAACCGTCGTAGCACGGAGTTCCGGATCGCCGAAGTCCCGGGTATCTACCGTGTTGTTATCGGAAGGCCCGCCAACGGTGTTGGGGGCCGCATCCAGCCAACCGCCACCTCGAACACCTCGATATCGTCCGGTCTCCGGCCCCTTCGGATTCTGTTTCGGCATGAACCGATAATAATCGGGGTCATACCAATCATTGACCCACTCGCGGACGTTGCCGATGATGTCGTAGAGACCATAGCCGTTGGGCTTGAACGATCCGACAGGCATGGCATCGGTGCCCGCAAGGTGTGCCGGAATGCGCTCGTCAGTGTTGAGGCGTCCGGCCCCTTGTGGGGTTTGGATGTACCTTTCACTGGTATCGATATAATCGGCATCTCCCCACGCATAGTGATTCCGGTCGAGTCCGCCTCGCGCCGCTTTCTCCCACTCGGCTTCGGTTGGCAAACGTTTGCCGGCCCACTTGCAGTAGGCAGTCGCTTCGAACCAATTTACGTTGTAAACGGGCAACTTCTCTTTTCCAGCCTCGATCTTGCCTTGAGGCCAATGCCACGGCGGCTTAGTGCCCGGTGTTGCCTGAAGGAATTTCCCGTAGTCGGCGTTGGTTACCTCGTACTTGTCGAGGTAGAAGGCATCCAGATCAATATGGTTAGCAGGCCGGTCGTCCAGCTTGTCTATTGGCACAAGGTCTGCGGAATCGGTGTAAA
>QHWY01000031.1 GCA_003223875.1 Acidobacteriota bacterium
ACGACGATTCGCCGCGGCGAGATTGTCTATCAGGATGGAAAGGTCATCGGACGGCCAGGAACCGGAAAGGTGATACCACAGGCACAGTGGAAGCGACCTACTCTGCGCTAGCAGCGCACGACCCCAACAGTTGCTCGCTCTCACTCACTCCGTTTATGCTTACGCACCTGAAGAGCGCTTTGCACTGTAGCGGCGGTCTATGACCGCCGGCGATGTCGTAGGTTGTTGGACTGTCGGCGGTCATAGACCGCCGCTACAGAAACATTTCCGGATGAACAGAGGGAGTTCTAAAGATGCTAATTTCGCCCGTAAAAGTCGGCCTCTTGCTTGCGGTATTGGTTCGCGTTGACGCTTACGCTCAGAATAGTTCGCCGAGCGGTTGGCCGATTCCGGATTGGAACAAACCGCCGATAACCGATGCGAACAGGAAGCCCGCACCGCGGCGCAGCCTTGCCGGGACGTGGGGTCCGGCAGAAGGGGCGGGGGCGGGAACCCAAGCTTCCGGAGTGCAGTTGAAGCCCAATAACGGCAAGCCGGAGAATCAACTCCCGTACACAACCTACGGCTCGGAACTGTACCGGTCCCACAAGGCGCTCGAAGGCGCGGATGCGGTATTAACTACCCAGGATAACGATCCAAGAAATCGCTGCGAGCCGTTGGGCGTGCCCCGATACAATCACTACAACATCAGGCTCACCCAAATTTTTCAGGACGGGTACAAGATTGTGATTCTGTATCAGTACGACAACCGTTGGCGCCTGATCTGGACCGACGGCCGGGAACTTCCAAAACTGGTGGACGGAGGCGTCGAAATCGGCGGCGAAATCCGTGAACAGCGATTCTTCGGCTACTCTGTTGGCAAATGGGTCGATGATTACACATTGGAGGTTCAGACGGTTGGAACGATGCCGGAAGACCGGGTGTGGCTCGATTCGACCGGCCGGCCTATCAGCGATCAAGTGCGTGTCACGGAGACATTCCGGCGTCTGGACTACGACACGCTGGTGTGGTCGGAAACACTGGAAGATCCAAAGATCTATTCAAAACCGTGGGAGACGATGCGACTACCGTTGCGATTGCATGATCCTCGCACCGACGTTATGGAATACTACTGTTCACCGGTCGAGCAGGAGATCTACGACAAGCGTTTTGGAAAGGCCGCGGCCGGAAAGGAAGCACGATGAGAAGTCGACCTATCGTCCTATTGATTGTCGTTGCCGCGCTGTCGATTCAAAATCCATTATTAGCACACCACAGCAGCGCGGCATTCGACGCCGGAAAAAAAGTGATTCTGAAAGGCACCGTCAAGGAGTGGGTCTATTCTAACCCGCACTGTATGCTCCTCCTCGACGTCAAAGGTCAGGATGGCCAGATCGTCCAGTGGCTCGCGGAGACTCAACCGCCGGCCTCCATCTTCCCGGTCGGTTATCGCCGCGACTCATTCAAGGCCGGCGATCAGGTGACGATCACAGTGGAGCCATTCAAAGACGGCCGTCCCTATGGACGCATCATCGGGGCTGTGCTCGCGGATGGCAAGGTCCTGGGCCCGGCAACATCGGCACCTTCAACTTCCGGGGCCGCGCCACAGCCCTAGTCGGATTTTGCTAGCGTCGCCTGCGGTAGTTCGGCCGGTAGTCCTGATGACACGTCGTGCACGCAGTTACAAGCTGCTCGTTCAGTGCGACGATAGCATCGTAGTCTTTCGCTTTAGCGGCTTTGAACGCGAGGTTTCCTGCATCCAATAACAATCGTGCATCAGCGATCCACTTGTCCTGGTCTCTGGCGCGACCCGGCATCAGCAACAGGTTCGCGGATTCGGCCAGCGTGAGAGCGCTGCGCTCGATGGCTCCCCACTCGGCGTCATTCGATGGCGGTTTCCTGACGATATAAAAAAGATCGTCCGAAGTCGGGAAGATGATATCCACCATGAGCTGACTCATCGTGCCGACGATGCGATAAGGGACTTTGGGCGCTGTTTCCGAGGATGACTGCTGTTCCACAGCAACCTGCTGCTGCGCGATGCCAGCGAGCGCAACGAAGATCAAAACGACTCCTATCGAAACTATCGTTTTCATGTTGGTTCCCTCAAATTCGTTTGCGTGACTGATTGCGGGCATGGTAAAGAATCCCATCAGTTAGGTCAAACACTTTGACAGGTAACGAGAGTTCTTCGGCGACGGTGAAACCGTAGAGAAAGGAGTTTCGTATGAGCCCTCGACTTGTAATCCTAATAGCGGCGTTATTGCTTGTCGTGGTGATCTCGCTCCCCGTGGCTGGCCAACAAGGGCCGACAACGAATTGGACGCCATCGCGCACGGCATGGGGCGATCCCGATTTGCAGGGAATTTACACGTTTGCTACACAAACTCCGGTCGAACGACCTAAAGAGCTCGCGGGAAAAGCGGTTTATACCGAAGGTGAGCTGGCGGAAGCGGCGCAGCGATCCGCGGCAGCGCGTCGCGCGCGTGAGGAGGGTCCTGTCGATCCCACGAAACCACCGGGAGGCTATGATGCTGTCTGGACGGCAAGCGAGCGTGGGAAGCTGACCGGCCGCACGTCATTGATCGTCGACCCAGAAGACGGACGCATGCCCGCCTTGACGCCGCGGGCGCAAAAGATCCGCTCCGAGATCGAGGCCGAAGAAGCTGCCAGGACAATCGGCAAGGAGACCATTTACAATACCTGGGCAGATCATTCCCTATATACGCGCTGCTTCGCGCGGCCAATTCCAAGGTTGGGTCAGGCTTACAACCACGGAGTTCAGATTCTGCAGATGCCCGGTTATGTGGCGATTCACTACGAAAGTATGCACGACGTGCGCATGATCCCGTTGGACGGACGGCCGCATGCGGACCCGAAGATCCGGCTATTGAACGGGGACTCGCGCGGCCACTGGGAGGGCAATACGCTCGTTGTCGATTCGACCAACTTCAGCGACAAGGAAAGATTTGGTCCAACCTGGCTGAACGGCGATGGTTGGGATGGGCTCCCGCAGGCCAACATGCGATACACCGAGCGCTTCACCAAAGTCGACGCGAAAACGATCGAATACGTCATCACGGTCGAGGACCCGACGATGTATACGCGGCCCTGGACCATCGTCCTTCCCTGGAGGGCGGACGATCCCAATTATCAGAACCCGGAAGATCTCTACGAGTTTGCCTGTCATGAAGGTAATTACCGAATGATGGAAGACACCCTCAGTGGCTCTCGTGTCTTGAAGTCGAAGGGTGTGAAGTAGCAGGTCAGGAGGTCAATCCAATGCGAAAAAGACTGTCGCTTGTGATCGCTGGTGCGGCTGGTCTGCTGATAGCTCTTGTAGTGCCGGTATTCGCCCATCACGCATTTAGTGCGGAGTACGACAGCACGAAGCCGGTCACGTTGCGGGGAACCGTCAAGAAAATGGAGTGGATCAATCCCCACAGCTGGATGACTCTCGAGGTCAAAACGGACGATGGCAGGGTCGAAACCTGGGAAGTCGAAGCCGGCGCTCCGAATTCGATGTTCCGGCGAGGCTTCAACAGAGATTCGTTGCCTGTTGGAACAGAACTCGTCGTTCATGGTTACCAGGCCAAGGACGGAAAGAATAGAGCCAATGGCGGGTCTATCACGTTTACGGATGGCCGAACGCTATTCCTCGGTGGGTCCAACCCGGATAATCCAGAGAATAAAAAGTGAGGCGGCCAAACTCCAGACCGATCGTTTCGCTCGCCATCGCTGTAATGTGTGTGCTCTGGTTGCGACTGATTCCAAGCACGGCTCAAGCGCCGGCCCCGCCGTATCGCGCGCCCCGTTTCATTGGTACGCAGAACCCCGATTTGAGCGGGATCTGGCAAACACACAACAGCGCGAATTGGGACGTCGAGCCTCATGCTGCGGGACCGGCACCGTTTCCTGCGCTTACCGGCGCTATCGGCGCCACACCCGCTGGGCTAGGCGTGGTCGAGGGAGGTAAGATCCCCTATCAGGCGTGGGCCCAGGCCAAGAAAAAAGAGAATTTTGACAAACGTTTCAATCGTCCCATCACCCGGGAAATAAATGAAGCAACCGGCGATCCCGAAGCCAAGTGTTATCTGCCGGGTGTTCCGCGTGCCACCTACATCGGATTGCCGTTTCAAATTGTTCAGACCCCGACACAGATCCTGATCACGTACGAGTTTGCCTCCGCGACTCGCATCATTCATATAGGTCGTACTCCGCCGTCTCCCAACAACTCGTGGATGGGCTGGTCGATTGGCCACTGGGAAGGAGACACGCTCGTTGTTGAAGTCACGGATCAACGCGACCAGACTTGGTTTGACCGCGCAGGAAACTTCCACAGCGACGCCTTGAAAGTGGTGGAACGCTACACGCCAATCACTCCTTATCACCTCATGTACGAAGCGACGATCGAGGATTCGAAAGTGTTTACGCGTCCTTGGAAAATAAGCATGCCGCTCTATCGAAATATGGAACAAAACGCTCAACTGTTGGAGTTCAAATGTGTTGAGTTCGCGGAAGAGTTCATGTACGGACATCTCGTCGAGGGTAAAAAGAATTAGCTCATCGCCAATACCCTTCCGGATAAAAAGGAGGACGATATGCGTAAGATGCATGCGGACAGGCTGATCGCCTGCGCCGGACTGACTGTTATTTCCATGATGATTGCGACCGTTGCGCTCGCACAAGCGCCGCCGCAGCCTCCTGAGCCGAAGATCCCGCCGGCGCTCGTGCCATCGTATGTCGTCGACCTGATGACTGCGGAAGGCATTCAGGCATTCGAGGGCCGGTGGAAGACGATGGAGGCGAAGATCGTCGAGGGCCCGGCGCTACCGAACGCAATGCCTGGCTACAAAACCTCGTATGACATTACGCCGCACGCGGGAGAGGCCGGCTTCGATGATTCATCATGGCCGACGATAGAAGCCAAGGGACTGACAGACCGGCGCGGCGGTGGAAAAGTGTCGTTTTTCTGGTTCCGCACCAATCTGACCATACCTGCAAAAATTGGGAATTTCGACACTGCGGGTGCTAAGGCGGTGCTCACTGCCTATGTCGACGATTATGCGGAAGTCTGGATCAATGGCCAGATGCCGCGCCGGGCCGGCATCACCAGCCCGGCCACGATCCAGGGCTTCAACATCCCCAACCGGGTCGTACTCGCCGATTCGGTTAAGGCGGGAGACAAGTTCCAGGTTGCCATCTTCGGCATCAACGGACCAATTTCGGTCGCACCGGCGAACTTTCTATTTTTCCGCCAGGCGTCGATTGAATTTTACAAATAGCGATTGATGGAGGCTTCCATGAAGAAGACGTGCATCGCTCTAGCAGTGCTAGCCATCGCGGTCATTGCGGGAATCGGCAGCGGGATCGCGCAGGCTCCGGCGGATAAAGTCGTCAAACTCGATCCCGCACTCGACGCGCTCATCTCAGTGGATGCCAAAATCGAGAAGGTTGCGTCCGGGTTTGGATTCACTGAGGGACCTGTTTGGGTGCAGCGTGGAAGAGAAGGTTACCTGCTGTTCACCGATATTCCCGGCAACAAAGTCCACAAGATGACTTCCGACGGAAAAGTCTCTGTCTATGAAGACCAGAGCGGTTACCGCGGTCCGTGGAACGGCTGGACGATGCTGACCGTGGGCAGCTCGACGCCGAATGGCCCGTTCATCATGATAGGCGCGGATGGCCTCGCGGTGGACCCCGAGGGAAGGCTTGTGCTCTGCGCGTTCGGCGACCGGGCGCTCGAGCGCGTGGAGAAGGACGGCAAGCGCACCATCCTGGCCGACAAGTACGAAGGTAAGCGTCTCAACGGCCCAAATGATGTCGTCGTCAAGAGGGACGGCACGATCTATTTCTCGGACACGTTTGGCGGTCTGCGGAACCGTGCCGATGATCCGAACAAAGGGCTCGAGCGGAATGGTTTTTTCATGCTACGAAACGGGAAGCTTTCGATGGTGGTTTCCGACATGAAAACCGTGAATGGCCTCGCCCTGTCGCCTGACGAAAAATACCTGTACGTGAATGGCGGCGGCGAGAATTACATCCGCCGGTACGACATCCAGCCTGACGGCACATTGGCGAATCCGAAGTTGATCATCGATCTCTCGAGCGACAAAACCCCGGGCGCCACCGATGGGACGAGAGTCGACTCCAAGGGAAACATCTGGACTACCGGACCTGGCGGCGTCTGGATTGTCTCGCCGGAAGGCAAGCATCTGGGATCGATCTTGATGACGGAGCGGCCCGCGAACCTTGGATTTGGCGATTCCGACTTGAAGACTCTGTATCTCACTGCGCGCACGAGCGTCTACAAGGTCCGAGTCAACACGCCAGGCATCCCCTGCCCCGCGTGCTCGAGATCAGCGGGAACGAATTAATCCAGTGAGGGAAAATGGGGAAACCAGGGTACTGACCCTGGTTTCCTCGGCGTAACTCTGGTTTAGGTGTTGTTTTCGGCCATCAGCTGGTTATCCACGCTGAACACACCAGGCAGCTTGCGTGCCGCCATTTCAGCAAGTTGCCGGTCCATCTGGTTCGCAACGACACCCCTCAGTGTGACGTGGCCGCTCTTGACAATAATGTGGATCGGCGGAACGGCACGAACGGAATATTGGAACAGCGGGCTGTTGTAATTGAAGATCGCTCGATACGTCGCAAGTCGGATCTCGTCGTCCATCGTCGAAAGCGGCAGAACTTCGATTTTGTTCTCGACTTTCGCGACACTCTCGAGGCTGCGAACCCGGGCTTCGGCATCTGACTTGAGAGTTGGCCGGGTCACCTGCCCGCGCAGGATCACCGTGTCATCCGGAAGCACTTCAGCTTCAAGCCAATCAAAGACGTTGTAGTACGGCAGAGTGACGAGCTGATGGCGCACTTCGTCAGCGATCAGGGCCGTTGTGTGGCCTCGATACAGCCTGGGACCCTGCAACTGTTTCTGGCCTGCCCTCCCAGTTACCGGCATTGCCAGGCAAGCCGCCATGAGAACTAACACGATGCTGAGTTTTCTCATTCCAGTGAACATAGCAATACCTCCTATGAAGAATACTTAGACTTTTTTAAAGGAATTTGGTCGGGGAAACCGGGAACTTAATCAGTTCTCGCCCGATCCACTGTTTTCTGACGAGGCAAGAAAAAAAATGTGAGCGGCCTTTTGTGGTTCGTTCTGCTTTTGAACACGTGCCATCTCTACGATGTTTTGGCCCAAATTACCTCGCGCGCGTGCCCGAAATCAGCAGGAACGAATTAATCCTGTGAGGAGAGCAAGTCGGAGAGGGCGATACCGCGGAATCGGCCAGGACGCTGTGGGAACACATTGCGCTTTTGCGCCGAAGCATTTCACAAATGCGCCGAAGCATTTCACTTTTCCGCCGAGGCATTTCACAAATGCGCCGGCGCATTTCGCTTTTCCGCCAAGGCATTTCACAAATGCGTCGGTGCATTTCACTTTTCCGCCCAGGCATTTCACAAATGCGTCGACGTCGGGCCGGGCAGCCAAGGGCGCTGTTCGAGTTGCGCACCGGGAACTGGGACGCGGCGCCGGACGGGAAGCGCTTCCTGGTGCTGAAGGAGCCGGAGACTGTGGCCAGCGAAGCGAAAATGCAGGCGGTCGTGAACTGGTTCGAAGAGCTGCGGCGGAAGGCGCCACCAGTGGGCAAGCCATGACTCCTGAACGGTGGCGGCAAATCGAAGAGCTGTACCACTCGGCGCGAGAGCGTGTGCCGGCGGATCGCGTGGCCCTGCTCGCGCAGGCCGACCCGCAGTTGCGCCGTGAGGTGGAGGCCATGTTGGCGCAGGACGCTTCGGGCGAGGTTCTAGACCGGGGTTCGGA
>QHWY01000110.1 GCA_003223875.1 Acidobacteriota bacterium
ACTATATGGAAAAGGATTGCCGCCGGGGTAGGTAGCCCAGGGATTCGCAAAATCCCCGCTGTTTGTCGTCGTGTTGAAACCCCAGGGTGGCGCGCTGGACGCGCCGCCGTAGGTTTGAGCGCCGCTAAAGTCGAACGCGATCCCGTAGGAAGCGCGTACCGATGTACGGCCGTCGCCCGTGACATCCCAGGCCAATCCGGCGCGCGGTGCGATGTAATGCAACTTTGCATTCGTGGACCCGTGCTTCGGGAAGCCGGGATCGCCGGGAAAGTAAAGTCCGACGGGAGCGTTCGTATAGACAGTGCTTCGGATGCCACGATTAAACCGGTCCTGGCTGAATTGAAAGCTGCCCCCCTCGTTGAGCTTCGCGCCTTGACCGTACCCTACCGCCAACGGAAGGAACGGTTCCCACCGCACTCCGTAAGTGAGAGTCACTTTTGGAGACATTTTCCAGACATCCTGTACATATGACGCAATGTAGGTTTGTCTGCTGCTCCACAACACTGCGGAAACCTGCATCAGGCTGTTCAGCCTTCCGGTTAAAAAGTCCGCCATTCCCAAACCCGCCGCGTTTCCCAAACCTGTCGCGTTGCCATTAAAGCTGTACGATCCCTGGCCACTAACGAGGCAGCGCTGATACACCTTGTACTCCGATACGTTTCCGCCGAAGGTGATCTGGTGGTTGCCTCGCACCAGATTCACATCGTCGTTGATGTTGTACGCGTTGGATACATTGTGGGCGTAAACTCCCCGCGTGTTGAACTGAAAACCTCCACTGATCACGAGTACCATGTTGCCTGGGGAATATGTGTAGGCATTGACGCCGATATCCGATGGGCCAAAGAACTGAATCCCGGGCCGGCCGACGATCACTCGCGTCATCCCCACCCGAAAAGCATTTACCGTATTCGGGCTCACCAGGTATGTACTACCCAGCGCAAACCCGTGCGCGAGATCCTCGTTACCCCCGTCCGTCGTATTCAACGCCAGCAGATTATGTGTGACGTTGTAAGGATGGGGATTGCTGTACCTCGTTACAATGTATCGCTGGAAAATGGAGTGCTTGGCGCTCTGTTGATAGTCAACTTTATTGACAATCTGGTACTCGTTCGGTCTGGACGGGATATCGTAGATGACCTTACCGCAATCGTCTTCGGCCGCCGGCAACATCGAGACGACCTTCAGCGACGGCTTGCTGTAGTAGAGCGAAGGATCGATCCGATTGTTGGCGAACGGCGTAGTCAAATTGATCTGCCGGCCGTTATTGCAAGCCGCCGATGCAAACGCCGTCCAGTCGCCCGCCATCATTGCTGGTGTCGGAACGTACGCAATGTTGCCGCCGCCGGCCGTACGAGTCAATGTGCCCTGGTAACCTCCGAAGAAGAACAGTTTATTCTTCAGAACGGGTCCGCCTAAGGTCCCGCCAAATTGATTGCGCTTCAAATCGTCTCGTACTTTCGCAAACGGATTTCGCGCGTTGAAAAGGTAGTTGCGCACGAACTCAAATGCGCTGCCATGGAGGTCATTCGTTCCAGACTTGGTGACGGCGCTGACGTGGCCGCCTGAACCCCTCGACCCTCCTGCAGCGCCCATGCCGCTGACGTCTACTTTGAACTCCTGGAGAGCATCCGGAAACGGAAACGGTATTTGGGAGTTGTCGTAGGCGTCGTTGTGCATGGCGCCGTCCAATGCGTACATCACTCCGAAATACAGCCCACCACCGACGGAAACATAATTGGTGGCCGCGCTTGTTCCCCGGGTGAAACCGCCGGGCACGGAACCCGAACCTCCCTGAGAAGCGCCGCCCGCGAGGTTTATGAGGCTGGTGACATTGCGGGCCGGCAGCGGGAGTTCGAGGATCCGTTGAGTCTCGATCACCTGACCCACAGCCGTGCTGCGCGTCTCGACCAACGCTGCATTGGCTTGTACTTCGATTTGCTCGGTGACTTGACCGACGTTCAGAACCGGGTTGATCACGAGGTTGCTGTTCACTTGGAGGACGATTCCCGTCTGCACAAACGTACGGAAACCCGTCAACGCTGCTTCCAGACGATAAGGACCCAGCGGCAGATTCGACAAGACGTACGATCCGGTTTCATTTGTGACGGCAGTCCGCGCGATGCCGGTTTCCGTCTTTGTCGCGGTGACTTCAACTCCCGGCAACACCGCCCCACTCTGATCGCGAACGGTTCCGCTGATCTGCGCTGTAGCCTGAGCCCAGACGGTGGAAGCCGACGCCAACAATACAATCGATAAAACAATAATGCGTTTCATCTTCCCTCGATTAAAAAGGTCCCCTCCTAAGTTAGGAGGGGTGCCGAGCCCGAAGGGCGAGGCGGGGTGGTTCCCATTTGGAACCACCCCGTCTGCTCGGACTTCTTTTGAGGCTTCGCCCTATCGGGCTCGCGCTTCGCGGGCCTCGCAGCCACCCCTCCTAACTTGGGAGGGGAGTCTGTTAGAACAAATACTTCAACGCGAACTGGAGGATCCTGGGATCCAGGGCGGTGCGGATCTTCCCGAACTGTGCCGAACTGAGACTCGTCTCGATCCTTCCAGGCCGGAAACTATTCAGCACGTTGTACGCTTCAGCTCTAAACTCCACGCTCTGGCTTTCACGCACGCGGAATACGCGCGATACCGCCGCATCAAATTGCCAATATGCCGGCAGTCGAAGCGTGACGCGGCCCAGGTTGCCGAGCGTGCCCAAATCCGGCTGTCCAAAAGCCGCGGGGTTCAGGTATTGCGTATTGGGGCGTCCCGAGGTGTCGAGATACACGGCATCCGGCAAAAGCAAATTCGGCCGTTGATTGCTGATGTCGCACAGACACCGATCGCCGCCGCCCACGTTGTCTCGCTGGCCGGCGCTGGCTTGTCCGAGTGTCACCGTACGAACGCCGCTAGACGCGTTGGCTGCGTTGAGGGCACCCGTGGTTATGCGATAGATTCCGGATAGTCGCCATCCGGTGCCGATGAGGTTCATTGTGTGATTGGCAAACTGCGGAGTCTCGGCCACGCCCGTCAGATTCAAAGCATGCCGCGCATCCACTTCGCAATCGGCACGGTCCCTGTGTCTGTTGTTCGGATCCTGATAGGTGTGATCCACACTCGAGCCATAACCGGCATTCGATCGGCCCATGTAATCTCCGATGCAATGGGACCAGGTGTAGTTCCCATTAATGTTGAGACCTCGGGTGGGCCGGTGCTGTAACTGAAGCAGCATGCCGTGGTAATTCTGCGTACCGCCGTTGACGATTACGGCGAGTCGTCCAATTTCTTCCTTGAACGCGGGATTCACCAAGCTCAACTCGCGGCGATCCTGCGTATTCGCCGTGGTAGAGCAAGCATCGCCCGTCTTCGCGACCTTGTAATAGACGGCCTTGCCGTCCAAGAAGCAGCTGCCACTGGCATCGCCGACGCCGGGAATAAAGATAGCGCGATTGAGCGATGATGCGGATTGAAGATGTATCACCTCAGTTCCTAGATAGCTGATTGAGACGAGCGTGCGTCCCTGCACTATTTCTCTCTGAATGCTCAAGTTCCACGACTCCGTGTAAGTGGGAGTGAGATAAGGATTCGTCGGCAAATAATCGCCTCTCTTAACAAACGTCATATTCTGCGTGAGCTGAAGCGGATGCGGATTCCCGCCAGGAATGCCGAACCATGGATCGTCCAAACCGCCCGGCGGTGAAACCAAGCGCGTTGTGGAACCCCACGGCGGCTGCTGCTGCGCCGAACCCAGGCGGTAAAGCGCGCCGTATTCCTCGAAATTAAGTCCGTAAGAAGCTCGAACAGATGTGCGGCCGTCGCCGCGGACGTCCCACGCCAAACCGACACGCGGACCGAAGTCTTTCCAATATGTGTTCCACAGATCGGCTCTGGGTTTTGTCGGATCCGCTCCATTGTTGTACTGCACCAATTCCGGATCTCCGGAATACACGAATCCCGGAGGCGCATTGATGAACACTTTGCTGCGGATCCCCTGCCGGTAGCGGTCGATATAGAAGTTCGACACGTTAGGAACCGGCCGGCGGTAATCCTCTAACGGAAATACGGGCGACCAGCGCAGACCGGCGCTGGCCGTGAGGCGTCGAGTTACCTGCCAGGTATCCTGCGCATAGAGGGAGACGTACTTCATCCTCAGATAATTGCCGGAGCCGAGGCCTTGGTTAAAGGTTTGCACCTTCCCCAACAGAAAATCGGATAATCCCGTCCCGGTCACATCGCCACTGATGGTGTAGCTGGGCAGAATGGTATCCCCGGTCTCCCCGATGGTTCGGGCTTGCGCGACGCGTGCGCCGAAGCCAAATTGATGTTTTCCTCGCGTCATGCTTAGATCGTCGGCGAGTTGATACAGGTTCACCCGCAGTCTTCGCGGATTACCGGTCATGGAAAAACCGCTTGTTACGGTGATACTCATCACCTTTGGCATGTAAGTGTAGACCTTAGAACCGATCTCCCCAGCGTCGAACGACGGTAGCGGTGCGGTGTCCTGACGGGTCTTGGAGTACGAAACACGAAATGAATTGACCATGTTCGAGCTGACCAGATAGGTGCTCCCCAACGTGAACGCATAAGCTTTGTCATGCTCATTGTTACTCGAGCCGGCTTGCGTTCCGCTGAGCACATTGGTCGGATCCCCTGCATAAGTGTCATCGAGGTACGTCAGCAGCATGCGTCCGAAGATCGAGTGCTTATTGCTTTGTTGATAATCGACCTTGCCCACAACCTGGTCTTCGTCGTGGAGGTTTCGCTGGCCGAAAATAATTTCCCCGCACGGATCGTTGGTCTTGGGAAGCCGGGCCGCAATGTTTTTCGCGGCGGGGCTGAACAAGGCGGGGTCGATGCGGTTGTTGACAAAGCCAGTCGGAGCACCCGTTATCGGATTCCTCTCATTCAGTGGGATCTGGCCTTTCGTGTTGCAGGCCGGGGAGGTGAAGGCTGTGAAGTCGCCGGCGAGCATCGCGGCTGTTGGAACGAAACTTCGAATATCGCTGGGGTCCTGGCGGATCGTTGTGCCTTGATAGCCGCCGAAGAAAAACAGCTTGTCCCGGAGGATCGGTCCGCCGATGGTGCCTCCGAATTGGTTGCGTTTCAGCGTGCTGCCCTTGACGGCGTAATAGTTCTTCGCATTGAACAAATCATTGCGAACGAATTCGAACAGATCGCCGTGAAACGCATTCGTGCCGGATTTCGTAACCGCGCTCACCTGAGATCCACGTGCTTGCGACGCCGACTGTCCACCGATCTCCGTCTTGAATTCCGATAAAGCGTCAGGAAATGGGAGCGGCAGCGGCAGGCTATCGTAAGGGTCAATATGGCGTATCCCGTCCAGCGTGTACTCCGTGGATGTACCGAGGCCGCCGGCGGTCGCAATGATGATCCTCCCTTTGAATGTATATCCGCTCGCACCATCGCCACTGATCGGAGAAACCTGGGACGCGCCGCCATTCAGGAGAAGGAGTTCTTGCGCGTTCCGGCCATTGAGCGGTAATTCCATGATGCGCGCGGTTTCCATGACCTGGCCGACGCTGAGGCTGCGCGTTTCCACCAGTCCCGCGTTGGCCTGAACTTCGACCTGTTCGGCAACCTGGCCGACCTGAAGCACGATCTTGACGGTCGGGTTGCTGTTGACCTGCAGCACGATGCCGGTCTGCACGAATGTGCGGAAGCCGGGCAGCGCCGCCTCCAGTTTGTAGGAGCCTAATGGCAAATTCGGCAGCGCATAGGTTCCGGTTTCATTCGTCACGGTCGTCCGCCGAACGCCTGTTTCGGTTTGCGTCGCTGTGACTTCCACTCCAGGCAGCACCGCGCCGCTCTGATCCTGAACGGATCCGCTGATCTGCGCCGTCGCCTGCGCCCAAAGATCGCTGCAAACCATCACCACCATGAACAGTGCCAAGAACAAAGGGATGCAAACGCGTTTCATCTCCACTCCTTAGTGTTACTTCCACCTAAATTTTGGGGAGCGTATAACGCGCGCGCGGGAGTGTCAAGTCGATGCCGGGCGAAACAGCCGCGTGTGTTGCAAAACCGCCGCAAAGCGGTTTTCGTCTGCTGTAGCGGCGGTCTATGACCGCCGGTACTTCGTTGACTCTGCGAAAAACCGGCGCTCATAGAGCGCCGCTACAGTAAGAACCGAACCCGCTATTCCGTAGTTCTGCAACACCCTCAAGTTAGGAGGGGAGTTGCACGTTCCTACGGGTAATCGACAATGACAGGAACGGCCTCGGAGGCGCCGCCTCCGGGCTTCGGTGATTGAACGGTGACGAGCACAGTTCCGACGTTCGCCGTCTGTTCAAGTGTCAGCGTAACGGACAATTCTCTTGCGCTCACCCATTTGGTTTGGGTTGGCGATTCGCCGAAGAATACGACGGAGTTTGGAACAAATCCCTGGCCGGTCACGCGAAGCGTCGCTGTCTTCCCTCGTGTCACGACGGCCGGAACGATAGCGCGCAAGCGAGGTGATGGATTGTACAAATGCTTGGATTCCGGACCGTACAACGGAAAAGGAAACGTGTAGTCGCTGTGGTACGTGATGTCGACGATCTCACCATCCCGAATCACCCGATCAACGGCTTTCGTATTCCCTATGTCATCCAGAGGATTCGATCGAAGGATAACGAGATCCGCCAGCTTGCCCGGCTCGACGGTGCCGAGTTGCTTGTCGAGATGCAAAATCTCAGCTCCCCACTTCGTGGAGCTCATCAGCGCTTCCATCGGCGACAATCCGGCATCCACGTATAACTGCATTTCATGGTGGAGCGCCAAACCGGGCGTGTTGGCCGCCGCACTGTCAGTGCCGGAATAAATTTTGCCGCCCGCCTTTATAAACCGCCGCAAAAAATCCTGCACGTTTCGATAACCCTTCAGAAACTGTTCGCGATCGGCTGCCGATCGTTGGTCGGCCCAGTGATATTGACCGAGCGTGACGAGCCGTTCGTCGAGCGGCATGTACTGAAGCAGCGGATTGTTGAGCAGACGCGTGTCGTCCAACTCAAACTGCGCACTCCGGTTGATGATGCCTTTCCATTCGAAGTCGAGCGTGGGATTCAAGTACACGTTGTGCTTAACGAAATATTGAATCATTTCGTCAAAGACCGCCGGTTCCATCCATTGATACAAGAGGCTGTTCTTATGCCCGGCCTCAATAGTCATTCCTTCCAGCGCCTTTCGTCCATCGGCCTTACGGATTGCGGAAATGCCGACGCCTGTCATGTGCTCCATGCCGTCGATACCCCATGTCGCTGAATCGATGGCATTCAAGGAATGAGAAATGACCGTCATTCCGGCGGCGTGCGCCTCGCGCGCAATCGCGGTGAAGAAATCCCCTTTCACGTCTTCGTTTAGCTTGACGCAATCCGTTTTTCCCTTGAGCGCTGCGATTGCTTGTTTCGCATCGGCGGGAGATTTGATCGCGGCAAGATTGCGGCTCGCAAGCGCTCCGGCCGCGGCTGCTCCGTCCGGCTCGTTCCCGATTGTGATTCCAGAACAGAAATAAAAGCGTGGCCCGCGAATGTTCCCGGAGTTGAGACCTTTCTTAACGGCCGTCTGCCACGCCAGCGGGTTGCCGAGATCGTAGACAGTGGTCACACCGTGAGCGAGAAACATCTCCCCCATGTAAGGTCGATAGTGAACGTGTGAATCGATGAGTCCGGGAATGACGAACTTGCCGC
>QHWY01000475.1 GCA_003223875.1 Acidobacteriota bacterium
AATTTTCTGTTAGTAATGGGCAGGTTATTCATGGACCGTCAGTCCATCCGCAGATGTGTTTTGATGCCCGGATCAGGGAAGGGCAGGTCGAGGTGAGTAGACACGTCGAATCCCTTCAGAAAGGTCACGATCGAAGCGAAAAAGCCGCTTCGTTCATTAAGCCTGCAGAAACATCTGGCGAAAATCGAATTTAAATCCGGGGAGTTCGGGGTCGCCACTGATGACCGAAGGATGCTCGATCCGTTGCGGAGCATGGGCCGTACGGTAAATCGTCGCGGCATGGTCAAACGGATCCAGAAGCCAAGCCAGTTGCGCTCCATTCCGGATGTATTCGTCCATTTTTTGTTCCAGGACGCCGATCCGATCTGAAGGAGATCGCAGCTCAATAATGAAATCGGGACAGATTTCCGTCAGGGTGGACTTTCGCTGCTCCGTTAATTGATTCCACCGCTCTTTGCGGATCCAGGCACCGTCGGGGACTCGTCTGGCGCCATTCGGCAAGAGAAAAATTGCGGACGAACCGAAAAATACACCCGTGCCATCGCGCGTTGCCCAAACGCCAAGCTGCATGGTGATATTGGCGTTCTTCCGGTCCGTTTCAGGGTTCGATCCCGTCATGACGATCAGTTCTTTTTCGGCGGTTATTTCGAAATGAAAGTCGCCATTGTCGCGACAAAGCCGCATAAATTGATCATCCGTCAGGTCAACGGAGCCGATGTTCAGAGCCAGCCAAATGCCCGTGTCTGTTTCGATTGCAGGGGAGCGAGCCATTTTTGCCTCTTGGAGTGATCATAATTCGGCCGACGCTTTTGAGCAAACGCCTGGCCTTTTCAGGCACCGCAGCACGAGGCGAGCCGATTTTCTTCCGAGAGGAGTAGGCGCGCGGACCATCGGCTCCGATCCGGAGGTGCTTTTTCGGTCCGAACCGTAGTACCCGATGATCGTCGCCCGCTTCGCGGCGCGCTGCGCGCGTCATTGATGCGGTTTAGTAGTGGAATCGATACCGCAATTGCACCGAGATTTCTCGCGGCGCGTAATAATGCGTTCCGGCGAAGGAGTTATCGATGCCCGTCAGGAACAGGTTGTTCGTGACATTCAATGCGGTCAGCTTCAGCGACAGGTTTTCCCCGATATTTTTTCCCAACGCAAGATCGAGAGTTGTGTGGTGTGGCATGTGGTGCGGTCCATCGCCGCGGAGGAACCCTGAACCGTAGATCACGGTATCCGACAGCCAGAGTCTGCCGGGTAAACTGAGTTCAGAGCCCGCCGCTAGCGTGACACGTTGATCATGGTCGAGGAGGAAGAATCCTTCTTTCGGCGGCTGGAAATTGGTCAAGCCGCCCGTGATCTTACCCGCACCCTGGGCAGTCATATAAGAAAGGGAATAATGAAGTCTCAGGCGATTGAACAACTGCGGCGAACGAAGCGTTGATTCATAAGCCCGGACCCTGCCTCGCTCGATCGTGAGAGGCAGCAGCAGGCTTGAATTACCGAGAACATCATGATCGACGGCGTTTCTGGTTCGGTTGTGGAATCGATCGAAATCGAGTGTCCAGCCATGGATGGGAATCGCCCATCCCACCTCCCAAATTTCGTCGCGTTCCCCGGGAATGGGAAGGAAAGTGAATCCTTGGTGGGCTGCAAATTCAATTATCGGTCCAGAAATGGTCGAAACTTGCGGATGCTGATAATACCTGCTGTAGGATCCTCGGAACACTCCTAGGTATGGGACATTGATCGCCGCTCCCAACCGCGGACTCGTGGAATGTTCATTTAAAATCCCGGAGAACCTTTCGAACCGCACTCCGGTCATTCAGCGTAAGCCACCGGGTAACTCTGAAAGAGTCCTCGGCAAACACCGACTCGATGTCGGCATTCAGTTTTTGCCGATGTTCAGCGCGGATCGGTTTTGCCAACGTGTTATCCGTGATGGCAAAGAACTGGGTATCGTACTCCCGGAACAAATCCGTTCCCACACGGAAGGTATGCTTACCCCGCGTCACTTCGAAATTGACGTAGCCGCCGACATAATGAGAACCGCGATTGTCGTCGGTGACAATGGGATCACCTTTCCCTCCGATGTATTGGCCGCGATTGAAGTGGTAATAGGGTGAAACCGTCAGCAGCGTTCCCGAACCGCCGGTGTGCACCCAGGTGAAGTTTGTAAACGTATCCGTGGCGATCTCAATATCTCGTATCCCGGCAGCTTGGTCGGCCTCGGTATTGGGCACGTGATAGTGATCGCGTCGCGAAGACCCGACAAAGCGAAGCTGGTTCATCGGAGTCGGGTTGTAGACCAGCGATGTGAATCCTGAAAAGCTCGCGGATTGATCGTGCAGCACCGGCACATCTACACGCTCGAGCCCGAGATCCGTACGGCTGCCGGCCAGGCTGCCATAGTAGGCGAGCCGGTTGGTGTGACTTCCAAAATTCAGATACTCGTTCGTCTGATGATAATTTCCGTACGTCGCCAGAAATTCTCCGAACCTCTGCCCTTCGAAACCCGAACGGGGAACCACATTGAAGACTCCGTAGCTCCGATCTCCATAGTTGGCTCCCAAACCTCCGCGCTTTGTCTCCAGGTAATCGACATCCTTGGGATCGAACTGCGAGCCGACCGTGGCCAGATTGCTGTTGGGTACGGGAACGCCATCAATTTGCCATGTGATGCCGTGTCCGCCGCGCGAGTGCAGGTGGTCGTGCATTACGAACGTCCCCGGCACGTTGTTGGTAATCATCGCGAGACTGCCGGTTCGATCCGCGTCAGGCGTTGTCGCGATGTCCGACCGACTGGTGAGATTCTCTGTTGTCGACGATTCGGGGTTAACCGGAGGAAGCTCCTCGGTGACATTTACCGACTGTTCCACGTTACCCACAGCGAGTTGGACTTGAAGAGGTGTGATTTTGTTGGACGTGACCTGTATGTCTCTATCCGTCACGGCGGCGAAACCTTGGGCGGAAACCAAAACGTGGTAATCTCCGATCGGAACCGCTGGAATCAGGGCAACGCCCTCGCCGTCCGTTTTCGCCATCTGCATCCATTCCGAGTTCTTCGCCCGGACGGTAACCTGCGCATTCACCACTGCGAAATTTTGCGGATCGCGTACCACAACTCGTACGGTTCCGAAAATTTGCGCGTAGCCCAATGTTGCGAGCGACAAAACTAAAAATCCCCAACAAAGGGCTTTTCTTGCGGACATCTCCACCTCACATCTAATGGCCGCATCCTAGCGAAACGCAAACGCATACTCATCTGAAGAGTTTCTGAAGTTTTCGTAAGGCGGCTTTAACCCTACCGAGTGGGTTCGCGAGGAAGGGAATGTTAAACTCTTTTCCGCTATGGA
>QHWY01000111.1 GCA_003223875.1 Acidobacteriota bacterium
AATCTGATCGATAACAACGCCCTCAAGGAGCTCAATGTCCGCCTCGGCAGCAGTGCCACCGTCACCCCCGCCTTCCAACCGGAATTCCGTTACTTCGGTACGGAATTCGGCAACAAGCCGTCCGGACCGATGCACCTCAGCCCAGTCTCCAGCTCCCGAGACTTCCATGGCGGAATTTCCTTCACTCACAGCAACAGTATCTTCAGCGCGCGATCGTTCTTCCAGGTCGGCAGTGTGAAGCCTGCTCATGAAAACAACTACGGGTTTGTGGCCGGTCTTGGCCTGTGGCGCGGCGCACATCTCACGCTGGATGGCTCCGGACAAAAACTTCGGGGCAGCGTGAACGGCAATGTGTTGGTGCCTCTCGCCTCGGAGCGCGTGCCGCTCACCACCGATCCTGGCGCCTACCGCCTGATCCAGCGCTGGATCGACGCCTACCCGAAACTTGCGCCCAACCGCAACGACGTCGATCCCCGGATGCTCAACACCAACTCGCCGCAGTCCATTAACACCGACGCCTCCACGATCCGGCTGGACCAGGATCTGGGCCGGCGCGACCGCCTGTTCCTGCGCCACGCCTTCACAAATCAGCAGGTCCAGGCGTTCGAATTCGTGGCCGGCCAGAATCCCGACACGAACACCAAGTCCCACAATGCGCGTCTGACCTGGAACCACTTCTTCGATCCCCGCTCGTTCATTGACTTCACCACGGGTTTCGATCGCGTCCATTCGCTGTTGGTTCCGGAACCCAACGCTGTGGGACCGCAGGTAATCATCGGGACTTCCTACAAGAGCCTCGGGCCGGACGCGACCATCCCGGTCGATCGCCGCCTGAATCGCTTCCGCTTCGCCGCCCTCTACCGCCGCCAGATCGGGAACCACTCCTTCGCCGCGGGTGCGGAGTGGGTCCGGGATCAGAACAACGGCCGTGAGGCGTCCAGCGACCGAGGCAATTATTACTTCCGCGCCGATTTCGGCCGCGACGCTATCACCAACTTTCGCTTGGGTATTCCCAGCCGTTACAGTGTCGGCATTGGCGAAGGGTACCGGGGTTTTCGCTGGTGGGAACAGCAGTACTTCGCGGGCGACGTCTGGAAAGTCCGGTCCAATTTGACTACTAACTTCGGTCTGCGCTACCAGCCAATCACCGGTCCCAGCGAGGTGAACCACCTTACCGAAATCAACTTCGATTGCAACTGCAAGGCGCTTGCGCCCCAGTTCGGTTTCGCGTGGCAGCTCCCGCGTGCCGGCGTCATTCGCGCCGCGTACGGCCTTCAATTCGGCGACATCTACTACCAAACTCTTCAGCAAGTGCGTTGGGATCCGCCAGGGTTTCTCAAAGTCGAGGTCCAGGCGCCGCCGCTCCTCAACCCGCTCGTGAATACGTACCTGGGACCCGGCGCGCGCCACACCCAATTTGAGGTGCCGTCCAACTTGAAGGCGCCCTACACGCACGAATACAACTTCAGTTGGGATCCTTTGGCGGGCCGCCCCTGGAACATCCAACTCAGTTACATCGGCAGCCGCACCCACAAGCTCTTTATGATGTGGTTCACGAACCGGGCCGTGCATGTACCCGGCATCCCGCAGACGACGGCCACCATTACCGACCGGCGCCCCGACCCGCGCTACTTCGAACTCCGTCGGGTTCAGAACGCCTCGAACGCATACTTCGACGCGGCGCGGATCGACCTGAAAGCTCCCGCGTGGCGTGGCATCACCTTGGATGCTTCGTACTGGTTCAGTAAGGCCATCGATACCGGCAGCGCCTACACCAACATGGCCGCGGGCGATGAGGCGCGCCAGGGCTACAGCCAATCGCAAGAACCGGTCGCGCAGGATCTCAAAGGCCCGAGTGCATTCGATCAGTCCCACGCGGCGATTGTGCGATTCCAATACGCGATTCCGTCCTCCAAGAACCACTTTCTCCGGCGCGTGGCCGGCGGATGGCGAATTTCTGGGGTGTTCCTTGCCAAAAGCGGCCTCCCCTTCACCGTGATCTCCGGGTCCGATGGACCCGGGTTTGGGAACGTCGACGGCAGCAATGGCGACCGTCCTAATATTCTCGATCCCACGATTCTCAGCCGCTCCATCGGCAACCCGGACACTTCACAGTCGCTCCTGCCCCGTTCAGCCTTCGCGCTGATTCAGCCGAACGATTCGCGCGGCAACCTTGGGTTCAATACGTTCCGTCGAGGAGGCATCCGCAACATGAACGCCAGCCTCGCCCGCTCGTGGCCGCTGCGCTCGGAGACAAATCTCACCTTTCGCGCCGAGTCGATCAACCTCTTCAACACGCCCCAATTTGCAGACCCTAACCCGGACTTGAGCTCTCCGGCATTCGGCAAGATCACCAACACGTTGAACGACGGTCGCAGTTTCCAATTCACTTTCCAACTCCAATTCTGAAGGACACCTCGGAGCGGCCTTCGCAGCGGCGAACCGAGTTTCTCGGTTGTCTCTTGACGCACTGCGTTCATTGCGGGCGCGGTACGCTACTGCCTTCCTGAATGCGCTGAAAAGGCGTATGCTGACTTTCTATGATTAAAAATGCGATCCAGTTCGTTACGCTCTCTCTTTGTTTCTGCTCGATGATCGCTTGCGCACAGACCACAGGCACTGGTGCGTCCGCCCCCAAGCTGGAGACCGAAGACCAAAAGACCCTGTACGCGCTTGGACTACTACTCGGTAGAAACATCAAACCGTTCGCTTTGAAACCGGACGAACTGGCGATCGTCAAAGCGGGTCTTAGTGACGCGGTAGCGGACTCCAAGCCCCAGGTCGAGCTCGAGACTTACGGTCCAAAGGTCAACGAGTTGGCTCAGAAGAGGGCAGCCTCCGGAGCTGACGACGCGAAGAAGAAGGGCCAGGAATTCGCAGAGAAGATATCTAACGAGAAAGATGCCACGAAGACCGCGTCCGGGGTCGTGATTCGAACCGTCACTCCGGGGAGCGGTGCGAGTCCAACCGTTGACGATATTGTAAAAGTTCACTACGAAGGCAAGCTCGTCGACGGCACCGTCTTCGACAGCTCGATCAAACGAGGGGAACCGGCCGAGTTTCCGCTGAAGGGCGTCGTGCCCTGCTGGACAGAAGCGCTGCAAAAAATGAAGAAAGGAGGGAAGGCCCAAATCGTGTGTCCTTCCTCAACGGCGTATGGCGACCGCGGATCGCCCCCCGCCATCCCGCCGGGTGCCACTCTAAACTTCGAAGTCGAGCTGCTCGATTTCCACAAACCCTAAGCTCACGAAGGGACCGACAGAGCTTTCAAGATCGCCGTTATCGTATTCCAATTGCGCGTTGTGGCCGGAATGCCAAGGACTTTCTCCACTTGATTGAGATAACTGATTGTCTTCATCTGCCGTTTGTAAAGACCAAAGAGGAATCGATTTCGGCAACCGATAATTCTCACGACCCATTCCCCCTCCGTTGGAACCGTCAACGGAATCGGAGGCAACCGGCTTGGAGCTTTCGATAAGACGCTGACAAACCGCACAATGTCCGGACCTGAAGGCTCGCCCGCAAACGGATCGTTCGCCGCGAGGCTGGCGAGGGTCCGGCCTTCGCAAATCATTACCTCTGCTGGAAACGGCAGCCGGTTCAGCAATTCACGGCGGAATTTCTCCGGAGACACTGCCTTGCGCACGACAAACGTTCCCGCCGCGCCAATATTGACAACATCATACTCGCTCAGTTCTTTGGCGAGGATGCTTGGCCGAAATGGATTATGACCGCCGACGTTGACAGCTCGAAGAAAGACCACCAGTGCCATGCAGAGGCTCCTCAAACTGCTTGTAGGATGGGCATTCTCTCACGGCGATCAATCGTCTCCCCCGCTGACGGTGGTACTGAACTGGATCGCAGGACTGAAAAAGTGATCGTTGCGGCTACAATATCACGGTCAGTCCAGCTTCCCTTTTAGCGAGCGCCGGTACTCTGAATCTGGTGGGCTTTGCCCAACAAACGGGGAACGAACCACAAAAAGCATCTTATACCGGCGCAGCGCCAGGAACTTAGCGAACAGGAGTGCACCATGCCAGCGCAGAACGATGCTTTAAAAGACCGCCTTTCCCGAAATCGCGAAATTAGTGTCACTGTTACCGGCAGAAGGTCAGGCCGGACCATCTCAAACCCCGTCTGGTTCGTATTGGACCAAGATAAGCTTTACCTCCTGCCGGTGCAGGGATCGGATACACAGTGGTACAAGAACATGCTTAAGAACCCGGCGATTCGGATCGAGACGGGAGGCGTAGAGGCCGAATTTCAGGCCGTACCTGTCACTGACACCACACGGGTGTTATCCGTGGTCGAGAAATTCCGCGACAAGTACGGGACTGGCGACGTGAAGAAGTACTATTCAAAGTTCGACGTTGCTGTTGTCGCTCAGAGGCGGTGATCGTGAGCGCAATTTTTGCGAACGAGGTGACGACATGGCGGCACTCGCTGGATGGGAAAATTTCTACGTTATCGTCGGGTCATCTGCCGGTGCGTTGATCGGATTGCAGTTCGTTGTCATCACGCTCATCGCCGAGATTCCAATCGTAACAGATATGGAGCGCGCCAGTAGCGCCTTTGCAACGCCGACTATTGTTCATTTCGGGGCTGTGCTGCTGCTATCCGCGGTCATCAGCGCGCCGTGGCACGGAATCGCAGGCGCAGCAATTCTCTGGGGAGTGGCCTACTTGGGCTGATGTACGTGCTCATCGCGGCTCGCCGTATGCGAGTACAAACCGCCTACTCCCCCGTGTTCGAGGACTGGCTGTTTTATGTGCTGCTGCCCTTCGCGGCATATGCAACTCTAAGTGGATCGGCGTACGCGGCTCGATCGAATGTTGGCGAGTCGCTATTTGGAGTTGGAGCGGCGGCGCTGTTGCTGCTGGTCATCGGTACAAGTGATGCTGCCCTTTAGAACGCTTCTGGAACGCACCGCCTTTCATATTCCGTACTCGCACGAATGGCTCGTCGAACGCAACTCACTCCGAAATGAAAGCCGCCGGCTTCGCGAAAGCAGTGAGCGCATGAGCGCCGAACTGCAGGGGCTCGAGAAGGTGGTCCGCGCACTGTGGCAGCCTCCCGGCCACTTCTATTCGCCGATACCTGACGTAAAGGATCTCCAATCGAACCGAGAGCGCGTGTTCGGCTTCCCACCGAGTATTCCCGATGTCGATTTCAACGAAGGCCGGCAGCTCGAGCTGTTGGATCGGTTTCGAGAGTGGTATCCCGAGTAACCCTTCACAGAGCAGAAGTCTCCTGGCCGCCGTTATTTCTTCGACAATGAAAACTACTCCTACACTCAGTTCTTCATCACGTACTTGCTGGTGTGTTATCGCGATCGGATCGAAGCCGAATTTCCTCTCTTCAAGAAATGTATTGGCGGCAGCCTCTGGCTGCGTAAGGGCGTGTAATGTAGATGATCATACAATTTGAAACGCTTCGACTGAACATCTTGCATAGCTGGATCGAGGAAAAAACTCCCAACAACATCAGCCCGCATTCCAATTTCATTTTCACGAGTGACTCCTATGCGAGCAGCCAAAAAAAGATCCTCTCTACTTTGCTTTCAGGGTGTGGCTGGTGTTCATCACAGCTTGCTGCGACCGTACCGAAGAGTCTGGACTTGCCTTAACCCTACCGATGGCATCGCGAAATCCCCAAAAGACCGGCCGCATGGGAAAAGGCGCAACAAGCATCTTTGGCGAGTTGCGCCTCTGCTTACCTCACGGGTCTAATCTGTACCGCTTGGCCTTGATTAATATCGGCGATTAATAGCGGCCGGATCCACCGCGACCACCACGGCCGCCACTGTTCTGACGCTGGCCAAAGTCTCGTTTGACCATCGGTCGTGCTTCATTTACCGTGAGCGCTCGGCCATTGAGTTCTTTCCCGTTCAACTGCGAAATCGCCTTTTCAGCGCTGTCATCGCCCATTGCCACGAAACCGAAGCCCTTTGACCGGCCTGTGTCGCGATCAGTGATGATACTGACCGATTCCACCTCGCCAAACTGCGCGAACAAATTGTTCAGATCGTTCTCCGAAGTCTGGAAGGACAGATTTCCTACAAAAATTTTCTTTGCCATTTTGTTTTACCTATTTACTTGTCGGGAACTCTAGGAGCTTAGCGGAAGGCAGACCGGAAAACAATCGACGCTTCGAACAAAGACAGGAGGTTCCAAACCGAATTCGCAACTCGCGTTGCTTTGATCAACAATATGTGGAATCAGGAATTTGTCAAAGGAGGGGTCTTCCCAGTAGTGACTCAGTTTGAAAATTGCGGAGTTTCCCAACTGTAGCGGCGCTCTATGAGCGCCGACAGTGCAGCAGTTTAGACTCGCCGGCGGTCATAGACCGCCGCTACAGATGAAACTGAGTCACCACCGTCTTCCCAGTGGCGCCAAGGCGTCCATTCCGCTCGGCAATGGCCGTGGTTGTTGCGACGCCGTACATCACGCCACTCATTGCGGAGGTGAGAGCGAGCGAAATGTGCTCGGCGATGGCGCCCTCTCTGCGTGCTTGTCCAAGGTTGATCGATTGAACACGCGGGTAATATTTCTGCTAATCTGATCGCCGACATGCGCAGGAAAGCCATTTGGATCGGATTGTTTGTCGGATCGACGGTCGGCAATATGTTACCCGTCCTCTGGGGCGGCGATGCCATCTCGGTCTCTGGATTCCTGCTTTCCGCCGTCGGAGGGATTGTAGGAATCTGGGCCGGGTATCGCTGGGGCCAGTCGTTGTAGTTATCGCTGTTTGTGTCTAATCATTGGGGCCAACCCCCACCGCTGCATGAACAGTAATTCGCCATGCACAACATGTTTATGGAGCGAGGGGCGAACAGCTAATGGGCAGTGCCCGGCGAGATTCCGAAGCGGTCAGCGTTTGGGAACGTATATCCCGTCGCCCTCGGGCTGACTTAAAACCAAACGCGTCACGGCGCCGTTGGCGTCCAGGACGAACTCCGCGGCGGCACCTGTCGAGTCAAACTTCGTCTCCGATCGCGGAATTAGAGGAATAGCATTTATGTAGAGTTGGCCGTTCACGAGCGTGACATTTTGGGTCACACCCACGAAGGCTGCTACATTTCGCGACCCTTCACGAAACTCATACCGTCCGACGTACTTTGCGAGGACGGCCGGGCTGAGTTGCACACCTGGCTTCCCAGTTCCCACCATATGAATCTTATCGATGTTGCCTTCATTGCAGACATTCTCGAGCATGTCCGTATCCGCTGCGTAGTTCATCGCCAGCGACTGGCTTAAGGGTTTGGTCAATATCTCGGGATCGTCGTAAGTGATCTGAAACTGCATGTGTCCGAAATCGACACGACGGAATCTCTCGGTTACGCGCAGCTTTTCGGAATGAGGGTGGCCTACTCTATCGAGCCAAGTCCGGTCATTGAATCCCGCCGACTCCACTACCAGCGTGTCGCCCTCCCAGTGGCCGACCGAATATCCCAACCAAGTCGGGTTCGGATCTTTCGGCAGCTTCCGCCCATCCATATAGATCTGCCGGTAGCGCCCGGTGCCGCTCTCATAGAGCAGCGCCACGATCGTGGGCGCCTGGATGATGCGGTACATCGCATTAAGTATTTCCGAAGGACCGGTCGGCAGGCAGTTCGTAACGGGATCGTCCCGGTGGAAGTCCTTGACGCGCTCCATGAAAATGGCTTCCGCCGCTGGCCGGAAGATGGCTTCATCCTTCAGATCTTGTATCAGGT
>QHWY01000476.1:0-435 GCA_003223875.1 Acidobacteriota bacterium
CCCGCCCTTGCCAGCGCAGTGTGCCCTATGTAGTTCAGCCCGCTTTCTGGTGATCGACCACATTGCCGGCGACGAGTCGAACAATTCCCCAGACAATTTAAGATCAAAAAACGACGATACGACGGCGACATTCAACGGCTCCTCACGTCCTAGGGCATTGACTCCACGGGGGAACCACCACAGACCCTCGCCGGAGTGCAGACAAGGCACATGGAGCACTTGGTGCGCGATAAGTACTAGGAGTTTCAGGATCAGGGACAGCTCCAAGTGTCAGAGTGCCTCCCCATGAATTTCAGGCCGAACCAAGCTACATTTCGCTCCCGTGCTGGACGCGGTGTCGATATTTTCTGACAATAGATTCGGGCACAAAGGTCTTGAGATATGCCGTTAGACTCTCGACGCTGAATTCGAGGTCCATCGAATGTCTGTAAGCGG
>QHWY01000476.1:501-2466 GCA_003223875.1 Acidobacteriota bacterium
GTTGACGTGCGATTTTCGATCGATACTGCCGTCTTTCCTGTTCATTGAATACGGTCCGGCCCCGCTCAAGGTTGTCGGTGTGGAGCTTAATCGAAGTCAGCAAGTGTCGCACTGGATCACGACTGACGCCGCCCGGCCATTGCCGGTAATAGCTGAGCACTTCATTCACAAAGGCGACCCGCCGCCCCTTCGTAAGCCGCAACCACAGATCCCCGTCTTCCCCCGGAAATATGTCTTCACGAAACCAAGCACCTCTCGCCGAAAGCAGCTCTTTCCGAAACATGATCGAAGAGGTGCGAAAAGGAATGAAGTCAAGCGAGATAAAGGTGTAAAAATCTTCCCGGCAGATGTATAGCCCATTTTCAATTTGCTTCAGGTAATCAGTCGCGCGGGATAAGAATCGAGTCTGCTCAAGGAAACCGCTGGGTTCGTCTTGCTGAGGCTGTGTTCGGAACAGCTTGTGGTCGTGAAACACAATGTCCACATCCGGACGATTTTCGAAGACCGGTAAGACGTGTTCAATTCTATTGGGATGATAGAGATCATCGGCATCTAGAAAGGCGATATACCGGCCCGTGGCGTGCGAGATGCCGACGTTACGAGCCACACCCGCATAACCGGAATTTGGCTGAGAGTAGACGGAGATGCGGTTATCCAGGGAGGCGAGCTTCTTGAGCACCGCTGGAGTACGATCGGTCGAACCATCATCGACCACGATAATTTCAAGATGACCTGCACTTTGGTTGGCAATCGACTGGAGACAGTCTTCGATGTACGCGTCGCAGTTAAACACAGGGACGATGACGGAAACTTCAGGCATAAACTGCGGACGCCCTCTCTGGGGCTCTTGCAATCTCCACTCTTGGCTCGTCAGAGGCGATCCCTCTTAGCAGCGGAAGCGTCCTGTCGGTAGAACCATCGTCCGCAGCAATAATCTCAAGGTCGGGCTCGCTCAGACTGGCGGCGGATCCCAAGGAGCTTTCAACGTAGGCTTCGCAGTTGAAAGAGGGGGCAATAATGGAGACCTTTGACATAAGAATCTCCATACGCCACAGTGCCGCCGGCGTTCGACCGAATCGTCCAGACCGCAGGCGCTAACTTCTCCCACCCCCTTTGATGAGATTCGCAAGAATGGGGCTCGCCGTTCGCGACCGAATCGAAGCCGTTACAGTGAGCATTCCAGCCTTATATTATACTGATGACTCTTTTGTGTGTATATGTCTCTATGAGTAGTAATAATGCATAATTTTACCAAGAGTAGTTCCAGGAGTTTTTTCCAGACTTACCTTAACCGATCGACGAGATTTTTCGTGATCCTATGGACGTACCCTCGGCTCCGTTTGAGGCCCTGACCCCACCCTGTGGTCCCAGCCGCCATGACAATCCCCGGCCCACGTTGAAAAATTCCCATTGTCGCCATGCCGGCTCGGTCCCGCCATTTCGAGAGATCCGCTGTTGCTAGTATGGTGAATTCAGGCGGCGTGCCGTTGGTTCCCGTCGTTTGCGGATAACCCTCAGGGTCCCGTACATATTCCGCAGCATCAGCTTCGTAGCCAATGATGCCCTCTTTCTCTCCAAACACATCGTACCGCTGCAATCCGGTTCCATCGAAAATCCAGTGGCTGGGACGCTCAACCCTATAACCCCGGCGCGGTATTCTTTTGCTCCACTGACCAGCGGACCAGTTCACTCCGGTTGTCTCAGCCGGATTTCTGGAGGGATTCTGACGTTCCCAGAAACCGTCGTTGCCGATCTTACTCAGTTTTCGATCGCCGATCTCGACCCCGCGATAGCAGGTATTACCGCTCAAAAACATCACGTTTCCGCCTGCCACGGAGAATCGCTCGAGATGATCGCGCATTTCGCCGGACCAATATTCGTCGTGGCCGCAACTGATAAACAGTCGGTAGCGCTCAACACTAAGCAAATCCTCGCAGGTATGCAGATCTAAATTTGTGCAGTATT
>QHWY01000476.1:2533-2955 GCA_003223875.1 Acidobacteriota bacterium
GCTGTTCGTAAATCATGAAATCGAGCAATTGACAGGGCCGGTCAATGGATACAGCCTGTAGTGGGGTCGATTCTTCTTTTCCCGGGCCGATTGGCAACTTATAGAAACAGGCTCTTCCCCACGGGTTGTAAGCTTGATAGGTGTTCCACGATAGCTGGCACAAGATCCGGCTGGTTGAACCCGTTCTCTTCGGTCTGGCAACGAACAGCACATAGGTGTTGCTTCCCTCACAAGAAATTTGTGCGACGTAAAGGCCGGCCTGGGCATCGTTGGGTAAAATCCACGAGACGGCGGCATCCCATCCGCATCCCTGCGCGGCGGGGTTGTGTACCTTCGTTTGGCGTGCTATCGGAAAGTGCTGGACAAAATGCGGGTCCTCATTTCGTTTAATTGATAAATACGCCCGGTAGTCGTTCTGGTAA
>QHWY01000012.1 GCA_003223875.1 Acidobacteriota bacterium
CTTGACCACGTCCTTCGGGAGACCGCTCGCATCAAGAATGAAGCGAACGACGCCCATGACGGCAATCGCGACGATAAACACTTTCATGGTTTTGTTCATACCGATTCACGTTTTAGCAGGTTTTTCGAGGGATTGCACCGGCGATTACCGCGTTGCTGCGATCAACAGCCAGCGCAATGGGGCTACTGGCCGCTGGCCGGTGGACACAAGGCAGATTTGTGCGCCGGCCGATAAACCCCTGCCCATTTGAAATCTTCTCCCGGTCAAGAATGATGCGCTTGCGCCCAAGGATCTTGCCCTCCCTCTTGGCCCGCCGATCCGCAGCCGGATGCCGGGGCAATGCCTCCGGCCGTTTTCCGCGATCACGTGTACAATCTTCACCTCTGCGAAGACGGTTTTCGGTACACAGCGAAGGAAGGGGCAGACCGATGGGTGAGACACGCGTAGACCTGCTACATCTGCTGGAGGATTTGCGAGATGCGTATCCGGGTTCTGTGGAAGAAACCATACTGACCGAGATTGTGGCGAACTCGCTGGATTCGCACGCCAGCCGGGTGAGCCTTCAGACTGATCCGGCGCAATCGTTGCTCACGGTTGTTGACGACGGCGCGGGCATGCGGCGGCGGGAGCTGGCCCGCTATCATGACATTGCGGCAAGCGCCAAGAGCCGGGGTGAAGGAATCGGTTTCGCAGGCGTTGGCATTAAGCTAGGCTTATTGGTTTGTGAGGAGGTACTGACCGAAACGCGCCGCGCTTCTTCGCACGTCGCTTCGCGGTGGAATCTGGCTTCCCGGCACAAGGCGCCTTGGAAGTGGGTGAATCCCGTTCCGGGCCTGCTCGGCGGCGACGGCACGGCGGTCCGGCTTAAACTTCGGAATCCGCTATCACCGCTGCTCGATCCCGGTTTTATCGAGGCGGCATTACGGCGCAATTTCGAACCCCTGCTGGATCCCGCGTTCGATGTCATCCTCACACAAATCTACCGGCACAAAATCCAATTCGAAATCAATGGCCGGAGTTTAGAGCGCCATGCTATGCGAGCCGACGAATGCGTGCCGCTCGAAGTACGGCTGGGGCGGAAACGCAAGCCCTCCGCGGCAGGTGTGCTCCTTCGCGACCCTGACGGATTGCCGGAAGACCGGCGCGGCATAGCCGTCAGCACGTACGGCAAAGTGATCAAGAGAGGATGGGATTGGCTAGGCATCACGCCTGTGACTCCTGAATCCATTGCCGGGGCTTTCGAGGCGCCCGAGCTGGCAAGCTGTCTCACTCTCAATAAGGCCGACTTTATTCGCAGCGGCAATCGCGGTGCAACGTACCTTGCGTACAGACGCGCGATTCAGGCCGTCGTGTCGCGGCAGTTATCGGAGTGGGGCCACGCCACAGACGCGGCCGGTGACTCGCGCCGGCGAGCGGCGCGCCCGCTCGAGCGAGACCTCGAGAACGTGCTTGTCGACCTCGCAGACGATTTCCCGATGCTCGCATCTCTCGTCGAACACCGTCTCGGTGGCCAACGTAAACTCCCGATGTACCGGTCCAGCGCCGCCCCGGACGCGCACAGTGTGATCGCGGCATCAATCGGCGCGTCCAGACAACGTAACGGTGCTTCAGCTTCTCCCGAGATGGGCAGCGCCGAGGCGCCAGCTGCCGGCGAGATCCAACAACCCGGAAAGGACGAGCATCAGCCTGCGCAGACCAATGTCGCTCTGCCATCTACAGGTGGTATCCGTCGGCCCGCGCGGTACGGACTTGCCATTCAGTTCGAGTCGCGAAGCGAAGACGCCGAACTGGCGCGCCTGGTGGAATCTACTGTCTGGATCAATGAAGCCCATCCAGCCTGCCGGCGCGCAGTGGCATCCCGATCGGAANNNNAGGCTATCACCTGGCTGTTGCTGTAGCGATGGCCCTCGGACCGCTCGCCGTGCCGCCCGCCGAAGAACACAACTTCATAACATCATTTCTCTCGCGATGGGGCGAAGCAGTCGAGAAGACGGCATCACGAAAGAGTGCCCGCTGAGCAAGGAAGATCAATGCATATCTGGAGTTCAAAATGTTCCGTACGTGTCGTGTGCGAGGGTTTGCGGAAATGATAGCCGATACTGATGCCGGGCACGGCTCCGACAGCATTCAGACGTTCCTGGGCATCGCGCTAGATCCGTTGAATCTTTTCAAGAAGCCCGGCACTGCGGACTGCCAATAGGGTTGCTATGGATTTTCACGACTCTCTGTCTACTTCGAATGCCGCGAGCGCTTTTTCAGATGTTCTCAAGAAAGAGCGTTCGGTGATTGGCGAGTTGCGGAAGGATTCCATCCAGTCCGGCAGTATTGGGGAAAAAGACTATCTCGGCCTCGCCTTGTCGGGCGGGGGGATTAGGAGCGCGACCTTTAGCTTGGGAATCCTCCAGGCTCTTGCCGATTTTAGCTTGTTGCGACATGTCGATTACCTCTCGACAGTCTCGGGTGGCGGCTATATCGGGTCCTGGCTGATCGCGCGCCTGAAACAAAACGAGAAGAGCATCGATCAACTGGAAAAGAATCTCTCGCCGCTCGAATCTCCGGACCCGAATACGCAAGCGTGGGAACCGATCCAGTTCCTGCGTGCCTATAGCAACTATCTAACTCCGCAACTTGGTTTCTTCAGCGCGGATACGTGGTCGATAGCAGCGATCTGGCTGCGCAATACCATCTTGATGCAATCCATTTTGATGCTGGCACTCGCCGCGATTGTGTTGTCCCCGAGGTGGATCTATCTCGGACCGGATATCTTGATTGGACTTCCGGTGTGGGGACGCATACTCCCATGGACAGCAATAGCCCTCGTCGTCAGCGGATCAGCGTTCGGTTTGCGGAAGTTTGGCGGTAGCAACACACCGAAGCAGTGGCAGGTCCTTTTCACTGTGGTTTTTCCTCTGTTTGCCCTGTGCTGTTATGCGGCGATGATGATCTACAAGACTGTCCAGGCATCATGGTTACAACCAGTGTACGCGGCAGTCGTTGTCTCAGTGTCGATGTTGATCGTGCAGGAAGGAGGGCAGGTCCGCAGCAAAACTGCCAGAGAGGCACTGCCTCTATGGCAGTTACTTTTCTTTACGCTGTGTTCGGGCGGGCTCGCGGGCATTCTCACATACTCTCTGATCCAAATTTCAACGGCGGCCACAGACACGTGGATTGTCATGACGGTTGGGCCGGTTCTGGTCGTTGCCGCGCTATCTTTTGTACTTACCTGCCACATTGGATTGCTTAGCCGAGCGCTGGAGGACGGCCAGCGAGAATGGGTTAGCCGTGCCGGAGCTTGGTTGAACATCTGCGCGGCTTGCTGGTTCACGCTGTTTTTTACTGCGATATATGCGCCGCTTTTGATGCTTCGGCTCGATGAATGGTTTCAAGCCGCGTTACCGGCATTAACAATAGGTTGGGTGGTGTCGACAGCGGCCGGACTTTTTTCGGCTTGGAGTGCAAAGAGCGGCGGCTCAGGCACACGCGCGCAGAGCCTCTCACTGAAGTTAATTGCGACATACGCTCCTTATGTTTTCGTCACGGGTCTGCTTTTCCTGCTGTCATTTACCCTGCATGTCGTTCTCGCACGTTACGCTCATCCCGGCGGGCAACCTCTATTTGAATCGTGGTCGGGACTTCTGAGTCGTGATGGGTTCATCGCGATCGAGGCGCAGTATTGGGACTTAATGGCGGCGAGTGGGGGTGCCGCGCGTTGGCTGGTTCTCTCCTCCATCGGGCTGTTTATGCTTGCCTTAGTTTTGTCTCGCCGTTTCGACCTGAACGAATTCTCAATGCATTACTTCTACAAGAACCGGCTGATCCGGTGCTATTTGGGTGCAGCGCGGAAACAACGGCAGGCGGACCGGTTCACGGGGTTCGACCCCAACGATGACATTCAGCTCAGCGAGGTGACGCGCCGGCCGTATCCCATCGTCAATGCGTGTCTGAACCTCGTGCACGGAAAGAGGCTCGCATGGCAGGAACGCAAGGCAACATCTTTTGTCCTGACACCGGAGTATTGCGGCTTCTATCGATCCGATAAGTCGCCCAAGGAACGCCGCTGGCTGGCTGAATCCGCATACCGGCCAACGAGCAAATACGGCGGTAAAGTGTACCTCGGAACCGCGATGGCCATTTCCGGAGCTGCCGTGAATCCCAACATGGGGTCATTCACGTCACCGGCAACGGCTTTTCTGATGACGGTTTTCAACGTGCGGCTCGGTTCATGGCTGGGTAACCCGCGGCACGAGTGGACCTGGAACCGGTCATCACCGAAGACAGGAATCTTTTATCTCCTTTGTGAACTCATTGGCGCCACGAACGACGAACGTGGCTTTGTGAATGTGTCCGACGGCGGCCATTTCGAGAATCTTGGTATTTATGAGTTGGTGCGGCGGCGATGTAAGTACATCATCTGTTGCGACGGATCCCAGGACAGTGCTTTCGCTTTCGAGGATCTTGGAAACGCAATCCGCAAATGCCGCTCAGATTTCGGAGCCGAAATCGAAATCGACGTGAACCAGATCCTGCCCGGCGCAGAAACGGGCCGAAGCCGGGCACATTGCGCTGTTGGGTACATCCAATATCCAAGGATTCAAAGGCCGGACGGATCGGCGCTCGAGGAGGCATCGATCGGATATCTGGTCTACATCAAGACCTCTTTGACCGGCGATGAACCGGCAGATGTGCTCGAGTATCGCAAACTTCACCCCGGGTTTCCGCATCAGACGACAGCCGACCAGTGGTTCACCGAATCGCAGTTCGAGAGTTATCGCAGGCTCGGATACCACATCGGGCGCAAGGTGTTTGAAGGTTCTATGGAAAACGTGAAACGGACTCCACCTGAATCCGAGACCGCCATGGAGGTTCTCTTCAAAGATTTGCAGGCCGCTTCTTCAAGGGTATGAACATCGCGTTTCGGAGTGTTGTGACTTCTGCGCCTTTTGTGGCTATTCTATTCCAGCTTCAGGAGGACACCTATGTTACCTATCGAGCGTCTCGAGTATTCGGCCATCAAAGATCGCCCTCGCATGGCTTTACCTGCAAACAGCCATCTTGTCGTTTGGGTCATTATCAACGTCGAGGAATGGAATCCGCGCGAGCCAATGCCGCGTACGGTCTTGACGCCGCCTGCGGGCGGGTCGCCGGAACCGGATATTCCTAATTGGGCGTGGCACGAATACGGTAACCGCGTGGGCTTTTGGAGGATGTTGGAGCTCCTCGACCGATTTCGCATTCGCGCTGTACTGGCAATCAACGGATCGGCAATAACGACCTATGAACCCATTGCGCGCGCGGCTCATGAGCGTGGTTGGGAGTTCATCGGCCATGGTTTCGGGCAGAAGAACATGCAGAAGGTCCCGGACGAGCGCGCTGATATCGTGAAGACCACTCAGGCGATCCGTCAATTTACCGGCCGTGCACCGCGCGGATGGCTGGGTCCCGGCCTGACCGAAACCTGGAACACACCGGACATTCTGGCCGAAGAAGGTTATGACTATGTTTGCGATTGGGTACTTGACGATCAGCCGGTTGTTCTGAAGACTCGCACGCGTCCACTGGTGAGCATCCCCTACACGCAGGAATGCAACGACGTCGCCATGATGCTCATACAACATCACAAAGCGACGGAATACCGTGATCGCGCCATCGATCAATTTGAGCAGTTGTACTCCGATGCCCAGCACTCCGCGCGGATCATGGCGCTGGTCGCGCATCCTTATATTATGGGTGCGCCACACCGGCTCCGGTATCTGCGCGAAGCACTCGAACATATTCAGTCCCGGCCGGGTGTGGTTTTTTGGACCGGTGAACAGATCCTGGACTGGTATCGCTCGGCGACAAATATCGCCGCGCGTTGACTAGCCAGACAGGGGCCGGCGCGACGGCATCGCAGACCGGGGGACTGGCAACGCTTTATGCCTTACTGATATCCTCAGCTTATGTCCAATTCCGACATTCTCAGCAAAGCGGATAGAGTGCTGAGGCCGGTCCTCAAGGAGCTGGGAAGGTTTCCGTGGATCCGCCTGGAAGGTTGCTGCGCCGGCCACAAGCCCGAGGATAGCCTATGGATGGAAATCAATGTTCTAGGTTCATCCGGTCTTCGGCGTCTGATGGAACTGCTGAGAATACTCGACAGCAAGCTGGCGGATACGGACTGCCGGCTGGACTGTCTGCTGAGCTATTCGGCTCCGGCAGACATTTCGCCCGCTCCACACGGCTGGATTCCCACGGCCATTGAGGTCTTCTGGCCCTCACGTAACGACTGGCGCCGCTCCCAATCCATGATCGTTGAAACGCTGTTATCGTCCATCGAAGAGTTCAGCAACCGCTCGGGGGATTCAACGAATCCGCCCTGCGCGATCAATTACTGCCCCTTTTGCTCTTCATCTTTTATACGCGTCGATACCATCGAAAAGTCAGGCCAACAGCGTTACCGGTGCGGCGATTGCGATATGACCTGGACAATGGTCGATCCCGTGGTCTGATTCTCTGGAACCTTTATGGAGTTCGGCTATACCGAGGAACTGCTTGAAATCAAGCGCGTCGTGCGGGACTTCGCTGAAAGCGAAATCCGGCCCCATGTCCTGGAGTGGGACGAAAAGCAGATTTTCCCTCGCGACGTTCTGAATAAACTAGCCGGCCTCGGATTCATGGGTGTGTTGATCCCCACCGAATATGGCGGCGCCGGACTCGGCTATGTCGAGTACGTCACGATTGTCGAGGAATTGTCACGCGTTGACGGATCCGTCGGAATATCGGTGGCGGCACACAATTCGCTGTGTACCGGTCACATCTATAGCTTCGGTAACGAAGAACAACGCCGGAAATTTGTTGTTCCGCTCGCCAAGGGAGAGAAACTTGGCGCCTGGAGCCTCACCGAATCGGAAGCCGGAAGCGACGCCGCCGGAACGCAGACTGTGGCGCAGCTGGAAGGCGAACATTGGATTCTTAACGGGCAGAAGACGTTCACGACTCATGGAACTTATGGAGACATTTGCGTCGCGATGGCGTTGACCGACAAATCCGCCGGCCATCGTGGAATATCGGCGTTCATTTTGGAGCGCGGGATGCCCGGTTTCTCTCCCGGAAAGAAAGAAAACAAACTCGGACTGCGTGCAAGCGATACCTCCACCGTCGTGTTCGAAGACTGCCGGGTTCCCCAAGAGAATCTCCTCGGCGAACCGGGAAACGGCTTCATCGACTCGCTGAAGGTACTCGATGGCGGGCGAATCAGTATTGCGGCGCTCGCCATCGGAATGGCACAAGGCGCTTACGAGGCCGCTCTGCAATACGCGAAGCAACGGAAACAATTCGGAAGACCGATCGCGGATTTTCAAGCCATCCAATTCAAGCTTGCCGACATGGCTACGGAAATCGATGCCGCGCGGCTTTTGACCTATCGCGCCGCATGGATGAAGGATCAAGGCATGCAGACAACCGAACAGTCATCGAAGGCTAAACTTTATGCCGGAGAAGTTGCTGTCCGCGTTGCGAATGAGTGCGTGCAAATTCACGGCGGCTATGGCTACATCAAGGAATATCCTGCCGAAAAATTCTATCGGGACGTTAAACTCTGCACGATTGGTGAAGGCACCAGCGAGATTCAGCGGCTCGTCATCGCGAGAGAAATATTGAGACAGTAGAGTGGACCGGCTCCTTCAAGATCTGTTAAGAGGCGACACGCGTGCTCTTTCGCGCGTAATCACTCGCGTGGAAAACCGGTCGGCGGATAGCCTTGACATCTTGCGACAATTATTTCCGCGCACAGGCAAGTCGCAGATTATTGGGATAACGGGAAGTCCCGGATCCGGTAAGAGCACACTAGTGGATCGCATCGCGGTCGAATTCCGAAAAAAGAACAATATGGTCGGAATTATCGCCATCGATCCGAGTAGCCCCTTCACGGGCGGCGCCATTCTCGGAGATCGCATACGCATGCAGACGCTCGGTGTTGATCCTGGCATCTATATTCGAAGCATGGCAACACGCGGCCACCTTGGCGGTTTGGCAGCCGCGACGGCCGACGTGGCAGCCGTACTCGAAGCGGCGGGGAAAGATCCCATCATCATAGAAACAGTGGGTGTCGGCCAGGATGAGATCGATATCGTCAAGCTCGCCGAGATTTCAATCGTCGTGCTCGTGCCGGGAATGGGCGACGACGTTCAGGCCCTGAAAGCGGGCATCATGGAAATCGGCGATATCTTTGTAATTAATAAATGTGACCGTCCAGGCGTTGAGAAGATGGAGCGTGCCGTTCTGGGCATGCTGTCCCTCGCGCACCGGCCGGACGGGTGGCAGCCGCCCATTGTAAAGACGACCGCGACAAAGGGAGAAGGCGTTGCGGAATTGCTTCAAACGATCGAGCGATATTACGTGTTCTTCCACAACTCTTTATCGAGAGCTCGAAAAAAACAAGAAGCAGAGCGGCAACGTCTCATCACCCTGCTCGAAGAGCGGCTGGTCAACACGGCAGTCGAGCAGATATTTCCTGACAAGGAGCTGAACAATCTTATAACCGCAATTGCCGAACGCCGGCAGGATCCATATTCGGTGGTTGAAGAAATCATCCGCAATTTGCGGTTTCAGAGGTTAAACATCTCATGAAAATCGATCATATCGGTATCGCGGTGAGGGCCTTGGATGAAGCGACTAAGAGTTACGAGGAGACCTTCGGGTTAAAGGTTTCCAGTGTAGATCAGGTCGAGGAACAAGGAGTCCGCCTCGCAATGCTCGACATTGGAGAGAGCCGGCTGGAACTCCTGGAGCCCACACGGGACGATTCGCCAATCGGAAAATTCTTATCGAAGCGGGGCGAAGGGCTGCATCATATTGCAATCCAGGTGGAGAACCTGGAATTGCTCTTGACGCGCCTCAAAGCGGCTGGAGTCCGCCTCATCGATGAAAAACCGAGAAACGGCGCCCATAATACAAAGGTCGCTTTCATTCATCCTTCTTCGACTCATGGAGTCTTGATGGAGTTGGTCCAACATGGCGAATGAAATCAGAGTCGGAATAATTGGCGGCAGCGGCCTGTATCAGATGTCCGGCCTCACGAATATCGAGGAAGTGGAAATAGAAACGCCTTTCGGCAAACCCTCGGATGCGTATCGTATCGGAACATTGGAGGGAAGGCGTGTCGCTTTCCTAGCGCGCCACAACCGGAACCATTCGATCATGCCTTCGGAGCTGAATTTCCGCGCCAACATTTATGGCTTCAAGAAGCTGGGAGTGGAGTGGATTATTTCTGCGAGCGCGGTGGGTTCCCTGAAGGAAGAACATCGGCCGCTCGATATCATGCTGCCGGACCAGTTTTACGATCGTACGAAGGCACGCGTTTCTACGTTCTTTGGCGAGGGCGTTGTCGTCCATGTCACTTTTGCGCATCCGACATGTTCGCGGCTTGCCGCAGTAATAGAAGAAGCGGGAAAAGATGTCGATATTCCAATCAAACGCGGTGGGACCTATTTGTGCATGGAGGGGCCTCAGTTCTCGACACTGGCGGAATCGAATGTGTATCGAAGCTGGGGAATGGATCTCATCGGCATGACCAATCTCCAAGAAGCAAAGCTGGCGCGCGAGGCTGAGATTTGCTATAGCACGATCGCGCTGGTGACCGATTATGATTGCTGGCATCCGCAGCACGATGCGGTCACGGTGACCGACGTGCTCGAAAATCTGAAAAGGAACACGGACAACGCCCAAAAGATTATCCGGGCCGCCGTCAAACGCCTGCCGATTGAGCGCACCTGTAAATGTGAGCGCGCTCTGAAACACGCGATCATGACCGACCTGAAGAAGATCCCGGAAGCAACCCGGCAGAGGCTGGAGCTACTGCTAAAGAAGTATCTCTAGCCCACAAAGAGGCTAATGTAGTGTCCCGTAATTAACTTGACACTGTAGCGGCGGTCTATGACCGCCGACTATCTCGCAAACTGCTGTATTGTCGGCGCTCACAGAGCGCCGCTACAGTACACTAACCACAAAAGGCACGATGAGGTTTGTGCTTTCTGTGTACCTTCCGCGTTTTTTATGAACATCTTCCTCAACGACAAGCAGGAACTCCGTTCGGGCTGGAAGCTCGCTGTTTATCTGGGTCTTTTCCTGATCATTTGGGTCGCAAGCGGCGTTGCGGTATCGATGTTCTATGCGAAAAGCAACTTAGGGGAGAGCCAGCTGACGTTGCTCATGTTGAATGAAATTGCATTACTTGTTCCGGCGATAGCGGCCATGTTATTGGCGGTACGGTTTGTGGATCGGAGGTCCTTCGAGGTATTTGGCGTTGGATTTCTGCCTCATTGGCGTCGCGATCTGGGAGTGGGATTGGCGCTGGCCTCAATCATGCTGGCCACACTTGTCGCAGGTTGCTACGCATTTGGGTATGTAAGCATTCATTGGACCGGGACGCAGACTCCTCGAGCGACGTTATTCGCGACTCTTGTTCTTCTGTTCGTTGCTGCTGTGAGCGAGGAACTTGTTTTTCGTGGATTTCCACTACAAATTCTCGTCGAGGGCATGGGAGAATGGCCTGCAGTCGTTACGATGTCGGTGATATTCGGCGCGGTGCACTTGAACAACCCGAATGCTTCGCTGCTGGGTTGGGTCAATACCGTTCTGGCCGGCATTCTATTATCTTGGGCTTACGTCAGGGCGCGTTCTCTCTGGCTGCCTTACGGAATCCACGTTGGATGGAACGTCGGTCTGGGCTTCATTTTGGGCTTCCCGCTGTCGGGTTTGGATTTGGCCTCTTTATGGACAACCGGCATCGCAGGCAGCGACACGATTCTGGGCGGCGGCTACGGTCCTGAAGGTGGGCTGCTTGCCACATTCATATTTGCCTCGTCCGCCCTTATTGTAAAAAAGAGAGCGCGCTTAATAGCGGCGAGTTAGAGGGAGTTTTGATGAGTAGTTCTATTTTGGTTGTCGGCTCGGTTGCCTTCGATTCCGTGAAGACACCGTTTGGTGAAGTCGATGAAATTTTGGGCGGCTCCGCGACCTATTTCTCCGTGGCTTCGAGTTATTTTGCTCCGGTGCGTGTGGTTGCCGTGGTCGGAAATGATTTCGAAGACAAGCACATCGCGGTGTTCCGCAAGCATCAGATCGACATTGAAGGCTTGAAACGAACCGAGGGCCGCACCTTCCGCTGGATGGGTGAATACGGTTACGACCTGAATGAATGCCGCACCCTGGATACTCAGCTCAACGTTTTTGAGACGTTCAATCCTGTGATTCCCGAATCCTATCGTTCGTCGGAATATGTCTTCTTGGGCAACATCGATCCGGAGCTTCAACGGAGCGTATTGGAACAGATCCAGCGTCCGCGAATCGTCGCTTGCGATACCATGAATTTCTGGATCGAGGGCAAGCCGGACGCCGTGAAGCGCACGTTGGAGCACGTCGATATTCTCATCATCAACGACGGCGAAACGCGAATGCTCGCCAAGGAGCCAAACCTTGTGCGCGCTGCAAGTAAAATCATGAATATGGGACCCAAGACGCTCATCGTCAAACGCGGCGAGTACGGCGTGCTGATGTTCAACGGCAAATCGATCTTCGGCGCGCCGGCGTTCCCGTTGGAGGAAGTATTCGACCCGACTGGAGCCGGGGACTCATTTGCAGGTGGCTTCATGGGTGCCCTTGCGCATGCAAGCGACATTAATGAACGGGTCTTCCGGCGCTCGATCATTTATGGCTCCGTCATGGCATCATTTAATGTTGAGCAATTCAGCTTGAACAGGCTGACGAACCTCACGCGCAGGGAAATCGATCAGCGATTCAGCCAGTTCAAGGCACTGACTCATTTTGAGGAGTTTTGAATTCGGGGTCAGACGGGTGAATTCCCTATTTTTTAATCAAAGTTCAGTCGTAAAAAAATAGGGAATTCACCCGTCTGACCCCGAATTCCCGAAATATATGGATCCAGCGATCCCACTCAGGCTTCTATTAGCGGCGGTTCTAGGCGGCCTTATCGGCATCGAGCGGGAGATTCGCGACAAGCCCGCGGGTCTTCGGACCAACATCCTGATCTGTGTCGGCTCGACACTATTCATGAGCCTTTCGACGCAGGTCGCACAATTGCTCGGCGGCGATCCGACTCGAATCGCAGCCCAAATCATCTCGGGTATCGGCTTTCTCGGCGCCGGCGCTGTCTTGCACTCGCACGGATTCGTGCTGGGACTCACAACGGCCGCCACGATTTGGGTCGTGGCAGGCGTCGGGATGGCGCTGGGATCCGGAATGTATTTGGTTGCCGCCTTTGCTACGGCAATGAGTCTTGTAACCCTGTACTTTCTATCCTTCATCGAAGACAAGATCCAAGGACGCAGATCCTATAGTTACGCGCTCGTGGTGACGGATTTGAACCAGGCGCTTACCTCGATCCACAAGGTGTTGCAAGACAGCTCGGTCGCTGCAGCAAGTTTCAATTTCAAGAAGAAGTCCGGACACTATCGCGTGTGGTTCAATCTTCTTATTCCGCGCGAAACGAACGTGAAAATCATTCAGCGTCTCTCCGAAGTACCGGAGATCATCCAGGTCGAAACCGGCAGTACTGCGCGTGATTTCGCTGCCGTGCTTCCGGGTGAGCCCGGCGCAGGAGAGCCGCTCGGATGATTCCGTTCGTTAAGACTCAGGCGCTCGGCAATGATTTCATTCTCGTCGAGCAGAATCCGAAAGTTCCCGCCAATCATTCCGAACTCGCCCAGCGCATTTGCAATCGTTATTTCGGGATTGGCGCCGACGGATTGATTCTTTGGCAATCTGCTGCAGATTCGTTCAACATCCGCATTTTCAATCGTGACGGCAGCGAAGCGGAGTGCTCGGGAAATGGTTTGCGTTGCGTCGCCGCTTACTTGATCGAATCCGGCCGGTGGCCGAAAAACGAGATCCGTCTGAAAACCATTTCAGGTCTCTATACATTGCGGCGGGCCGGACAACAATACGAAGCAGACATGGGACAACCGCAACTTCAGCCGGACGCAATTCCCTTCATTCCACCGGTGCCGATCGAGAAAGTGGTCGATTATCCGCTGCGGGCAAACGGGCGCGTATTTGCGATTACCGCCTGTTCCACGGGAAACCCGCACTGCTCCTTATTCGTCGAAGAGCTAGATGATTCCTACATCGAAAAGGTGGGCCCCTTGCTGGAAAGGCATCCGGCCTTTCCGCATCGGACGAATGTCGAATTTATTCACGTCCTGGGCGATCGAGAAATCGAAGTCGCGTTTTGGGAAAGGGGCGTCGGGCGCACGTACGCGTCCGGGACGGGATCGTGCGGTGCCACTGTCGCATCGATCTTGAATGGCAAGACAGGCCGGCAAGTCCTCGTACACACCAAGGCCGGAAATCTGACGGTCGAATGGCCTGAAAACGGCCGGCTAAAGCTGACCTCCACGGCAAACATCGTCGCCGAAGGGAATTACTTGGAAGCATGAGCCATGAACTGTTGGATGCCGTCATTGTCGGCGCCGGTCCGTCGGGACTCGCGGCGGCGATCGAAGCCAAGAGATACGGACTGCGGTATGTCGTCTTGGAAAAGGGTGGAATCACGAACTCCATTCTTCATTTTCCGACTCAGATGATTTTTTTCACGACGCCTGAGCTCCTCGAGATCGGCGGCATCCCGCTTGTTTCCGAGCGCGAGAAGCCCACTCGCAATGAAGCTCTGAAGTATTACCGGAAGGTTGTAGGGGCATTCCAGCTCGATATTCATCAATACGAAGAAGTGTTCAGCATTGAACACACCGGCGCCGGAACATTTCGCGCTCAAACCTCTAAAGCTGTCTACGAAGCGCGCAACATCATTCTCGCGATCGGCTATTATGACAATCCCAACTACATCGGTGTCCCCGGCGAAGCTTTGCCGCACGTCTCGCATTACTACACGGAAGCTCATCCGTTTTATGACCGTGACGTCGTTGTGATCGGAGGAAAGAATTCGGCTGTCGAGGCCGCGCTCGACCTGTTCCGTGGCGGCGCGCGTGTTTCACTGGTGCATCGGGGAGCCGAATTGGGCCAGACGGTGAAGTATTGGATTCGGCCGGATATCGAAAATCGCCTCAAGAAACGCGAGATAACGCCGTACCTGAATTCGCGCGTCCTGGAGATCACCGCAGATTGCGTCACGATCGCTCACAATGGCGATCGGCGCGAGATTCCGGCCCAGCATGTGTTTGCGCTTACCGGCTATCATCCCACATCGAAGTTCTTTGATCAGCTCGGCGTCCGTCACGACTCGGATACATTGCGGCCCGAATACAATCCTCAAACTTTCGAGACAAATGTTAAAGGCGCCTACCTTGCAGGCTCAGTTGTGGCCGGCCGGATCAATGGTGAAATATTTATCGAGAACGGGCGCTTTCACGGTGAAGTATTGATGAAAGCGATCGCTGGGGTGGTCAGGTCGGCGAAAACGTCGAACTAACGTATTCCCCTCCTCGCAGAGGAGGGGTGGCGCGAAGCGCGAGTCCGATAGGGCGAAGCCTCAATAGAAGTTCGGCCGAAACGTTTCTCCGGTCTGACCACCCCGTCTGCGCCTCTTCGGTGGCTTCGCAGTATTTTCTTTGATGGCGCAGCCTCCCCTCCTCTGCGAGGAGGGGAATGTGTGGAACGCAGTACTAGGCTTTTGTTTCGGCGTGGGCTGCCACGGCGTCCTCGTACTTGTCGTGGATCTTAATCTCGAAAAACTCCTCAACTTGCTCGGTCGGCCACATTTCAATGGCGTCCCAGGCCATCCGCTCGCAAACGTGCACGCAAATCTTGCAGCCGATGCACTCGTCAAACCGAATCTGCACGTTCGGAATGACGACGTTAATGCCGTCCGATGTATCGCGCGGAGTGTGCTCGATGCAGTCGACGGGGCAGAAACTGACGCACGCTTCGCAGCCCGTGCAGCTATCGGGAATGACTACCGCAAGTTCCTTAGGCTTCTTTTTTTTCCGCGTGATCTTGGCCGGAGCTTCGGGAATGATCAGAGTCGGATTCGCTTTTTTCGGATCGTATGCCATACCCCACCCATTGTAGCGTGAAAAGAGGCGCTCTGTGCGAACTGCCAATTGTAACATGCGTAATGGATGTGTTAAGTTCGGCGACTTGACCGAAAGGGAAGATATTGAGCCTGCGTCGCGCGAAAATAACTGCGGTCAGCCACTACCTGCCTGAACGCCGGATCACCAACAAAGATCTAGAGAAGATCGTCGATACGTCGGACGAATGGATCGTCGAAAGAACGGGTATTCGCGAGCGCCGCATCGTGGAGAAAGGTCAGGCGACCAGCGACATCGCCGCCGCCGCCGCCAAGCGCTTATGCGAAAAGCGGGACCTCGACCCTGCCGAACTGGATTTGATCATTGTTGCGACCGTCACGCCCGACATGTTCTTTCCGTCGAGCGCCTGTCTGGTGCAAACAAAACTCGGGGCGAAAAAAGCTTGGGGATTCGATCTTTCCGGAGCTTGCTCCGGTTTCGTATACGCGCTTGCCACCGCCGCGCAATTCGTCTCGACCGGGACACACAACAAAGTGCTGGTGATCGGCGCCGACGTCATGACCTCCATTATCGATTTCCGCGACCGGTCGACCTGTGTCTTATTCGGCGACGGCGCCGGCGCCGTCTTGGTAGAACCTGCTCTAGACGGCGAGTGCGGAATTATTGACCACATCCTGCGTAGCGACGGGAGCGGCGGGCGATTCCTTTACATGCCCGGCGGGGGCAGCCTTCATCCCGCCAATGCGGAAACCGTTGAAAAGAAAATGCATTATGTCCATCAAGACGGCAAGAACGTCTTTAAGTTTGCCGTTCGGGGGATGGTCGATATTTCCCAAGAGCTTCTTACAAGGCATGGACTCACCCCCAAGGACCTGAAACTCTATATTCCGCATCAAGCCAACCTGCGGATCATTCGGGCGGCTGTGGAAAAGATGAATCTGGACGAGTCTCAGGTGGCGGTAAATATTGACCGGTATGCCAATACTACCGCCGGGACGATTCCTATTTGCTTAGCCGAAGCTGCTGAATCTAAACAGATTAACCGGAACGACCTAATCCTAATGGCCAGTTTCGGCGCCGGTTTTACCTCGGGCAGCCTCTTACTCCGCTGGGAAATTTAAAGAAATTCTCAAAAAATTGAAAAAAGTTGTATTTTTCGACCCCTCTCGACGATCTATATGTTAGAGAGGGTTTTTTAAAAAGCCGCGTCAGCAATTTGCGTCTCCGCTACCGTCCCTGGCCGCGAAAGGCAATAAATTAGCTGACGCGGTTTTTGCTATTTATCGCCAGGTGACAGCATAAGGACCCTGCGGCAGCACCGGGCCGCAAGGAATCGATTTTCGCCCACGTCCAATTCTCATGGCTCGGAGTTCCCGTCATTGAGGCCTCCCAAAGTTCCATTTCTAGAAGGTATAGCGGCCGCATCTGTCTGCCCGAAGTTATCTTACGGAGGGGGGTTAGCTTCACCCCGAGCTTGTCGCCGCCGATCCGGCTGATCAAATCCTCGATCGTTTCGGAAGGACGCAGCGTGCCCGCAGGCAAACCCCAGATGCCGGGCAACTCGTCATCATCGTCGGGCCGGCGGACGGAAAGGACTTTGTCGCCTTGGAAAATCATCACGGCAATGGAACGTTTCACCGGGATCAACATATCTAAGTCTTATCAAAAGTCCGAAGCCAGTTGCCGAACTGCCAGAGATCGCGCATAACGATCGTCCATGGGGGACGGTGTTTGCCATAAGCGGTTTTCACCCGCCACTCGACATACGCCGCCGGAGGCACTGGGATGAATGGAGGCTTGCGATACCAATCACGCGGGATCAACCGGCAATAAAACCGGAATAGGGCGAACGCAATCGCCAGATGTTTCACCCTTGCACTCCCCGTGTCCCGTTCATAGACTGATTTTGCCCTGCCCACTATCCCACCACAATCAGATGCTTTTCAAAACTCGGAGTGCTGCGGTTTACGGCATCGAGGCATACCTGGTCGATGTCGAAGTGAACATTTCCACAGGAGGCAACGGACAGTTCATCATCGTGGGCCTTCCCGATACGGCCGTTCGCGAATCCAGGAATCGCGTCCTTCCTGCGATCCGCAACAACGGATTCGGCGCGCCTTACCAACGCATTGTCATTAACCTGGGTCCCGCCGATGTGAAGAAGGAGGGTTCGGCATTCGACCTGCCAATGGCGGTAGGAATCTTGGGCGGGCATGGCCTGCTCGCCAAACAAGACGTCTCGGATTATTTGATGGTCGGCGAGCTGTCGCTCGATGGAAAACTGCGTCCGGTAAAGGGCGTCCTGTCCATCGCCATGCTGGCTAGAGATCGCAAGATTCCCCACCTGCTCGTCCCCTTGGGAAACGCACGCGAAGCGGCTGTCGTGGAAGGCGTAGCCGTCTATCCGCTTCGAACCCTCACCGAGGTCGTCGAGTTTATCAACGGCACGCGATCGATCGATCCGGTCCGCAGCGATCCCCACTTCGAGTATCAGGAATCGCAACGGCGTACTGAAGATTTCCGCGACGTGCGCGGGCAATTTCACGCGAAACGTGCGATCGAAGTAGCGATGGCGGGTGGACACAACATGCTTTTGATCGGACCTCCCGGCGCGGGGAAAACCATGTTAGCGAAGCGAATTCCAACGATCCTCCCACCGATGAGCTTCGAGGAAAGCCTCGAAACGACGCGCATTCACTCCGTCGCAGGACTGCTGCCGTCCGAAAGCGGATTGACCACAACGCGGCCATTCCGGTCACCGCACCACACGATATCCGACGCAGGGCTGGTCGGAGGCGGCTCGATTCCTCGACCTGGAGAGGTCAGCATGGCGCACAACGGGGTCCTGTTTCTCGATGAACTCCCGGAATTTCCTCGCAACGTCCTGGAAGTGCTTCGTCAGCCCCTGGAAGAAAGGAAGGTCACTATAGCGCGCGCACAAATGACACTCACGTTTCCGGCTTCATTTGTACTGATTGCCGCGATGAATCCTTGCCCATGCGGCTTCGCGAATGACTTCCGGCGGGAGTGCTTCTGTACGCCGCCGCAGATTCAGCGGTACATGTCCAAGATTTCCGGTCCGCTCATGGACCGCATCGATATTCAGGTAGACGTTCCCGCGGTGCCGTACAAGGACCTGACCGGAGGGCGGATGGCGGAGTCATCGGAAACCATCCGGCATCGTGTGATTGCCGCGCGGAATGCGCAGTTGCGCCGGTTCTTCGACGAACACATCTACTCGAATGCCCAAATGGGCCCGCGTCACATTCGCAAGTACTGCGTGCTGACACCCGACTGCGAAAAAATCATGGAGAACGCCGTCACCAAACTTGGTTTCTCCGCGCGCGGCTACGACCGCATTTTGAAGGTAGCGCGGACAATCGCCGACCTTGAAGGCACTGAAGACCTGGAAGCGAAACATCTATCCGAAGCGGTCCAATACCGGACGTTGGATCGCAATCTGTGGGTGTAGTCATGAGCGGAGCGAATGCGAGCCCGATAGGGCGAAGCCATCAAGAGGTGAGCGGAGCGCGCGAAGCGCAAGCCCGACAGGGCGCAGCCGGAAACAATGCGAGCCCGACGCGAAGCGCAAGCGCGATAGCGCGCAGCCTCAAGAAAGGGCGAAGCCATCAAGAGATGAATCGTCGTCAGTTCTTTCTAGTGTGGTGTCCCACTTCATGTTTGACACCGATTTGGGGTAGGTGCATTCCCCCCCTTGCAAAGGAGGGGTGGACGCGCCATTAGCAAAATGGATCCGTTCCGAAAAAAGGCGCGGACGGGGTGGTCGCTTACAAGCGATGCTTCGGAATGCGTTTGTGAAACGTGTCGCCTGAGCGACCACCCCGTCTGCGGCTCTTCGGTGGCTTCGCGACTTTTGATTGATGCCGCAGCCACCCCTTTGTAAGCCACCATCTGATGGACCTTCGGCCTTCCTCGTCCATCACGCCAGCGAAGCCGCACGCACCCCTTTCGGCGAATGGCTCCGCGCCCATGACGGCGCGCGGATTGCGTGCCGGCTGCGAAATGGAATAACAGTCGAAGGGCGGATTTTCCGGGTGCGAATGTGCTTCGGACGCGGATTGATCCTTGCGCGAGCGCCAGTGGCAGTTGGTCCGAAGGATGTCGTGATTATCTATTAATGCCAAGCGGGTTCAGCGAAGGGTAGTGACTCAGTTTCAAAATTTGGGGTCTCCAACTGTAGCGGCGCTCTATGAGCGCCGACAGTGCAGCAGTTTAGACATCGCCGGCGGTCATAGACCGCCGCTACAGATGAAACTGAGTCACCACCAGTCTCATATCTCGATTACGTCGAATGGTGACGGAGTACGAGTGACCGACTATCGAGCTATGATGAAACCGCATCAGCGTCGCGGAGGAAGTTATCTCAGCGTCATGGGACGTTTCCTATGTTTTCAAGCCCACGCAGGTTTGTGATTGGCTTTGCATTGATGGCTAGTAGCATCCACCTGTTTATTGTCGCCGCCGCGCGAAGTCCAAGGGCACACATGAACGTGATGCAGTTTATAGCCGTGCTGTTCTTTCTCATCCTCATGCTGCGGCGCGGAGCGGATGATGTGAGTGAACCATTACAGTTGACGTCTAGGGATAACTCGCTTCGTGGGTTGTCACTCGCCATGTTCATTGGCAGTTGCGTATGGATTCCGATGCTGCCCTTTTATTTCGTAAGCGAGGATTTCGAGCATCTAGCTGCCGCGCGTCTGCCCATGCTTTCGACGCTGGCGCAGTTGCTGTTTCGAGGTGAGGCTGGATTGTTTCTTCGCCCCGTTGGGTTTGCGACGATTTTCATCGATTACCACCTCTGGCAGCATTGGCCGGTGGGTTATCACCTCACGAATCTGACGATTCACCTTGCCACGATTGCTGGCCTGTACTGCTTCTGCGTCTATCTTGGCGCCGGAACCGAGATCGCAACATGCGCGGCACTGATTTACGCAGTCATGCCGATTCACGCGGAACCAATAGCATGGATGGGGGCGCGGTTTGATTTGTTGTGCGCTTGCCTGACGGTTTGGGCTGCAGTCTTCTACATTAAATTTCGGACGTCCGGCAGTCGAGGGGCTCACCTAGCTTCCCTGGCGTGCTTTTTTCTCGCGGCGTTGTCGAAAGAGAATGCCTACGTCCTGCCCCTTCTGCTGATAATGGCGGAGTGGCTGCTAATGCCAGACCGGCGCCTGCGGCCAGTGCTCTGCACATTCGCGTTAGCCGTCGGTTTGTTTGTTTACCGGTGGCTCGTTCTGGGCGGAATCGGTGGATACACAGATCCGAGCGGACGGCCTATCACTTACAGTATTGGAGCGAGAACGTTTGAAGGCTTGCTGATTCGCGCTCCCGCGCAAATGCTGCTGGGTTACAACTGGTTTCAGCCACCCATCGGCGGAATCCGCATCGTCGCTGCAGCAACGGCGGCGGTTCTTCTGATGTCGGCGCTGGGTTCGCAATTAACACGAACGGAGTGGAAGCGTATCCTTTTTTCTTTCGTGTGGATTCTGCTGGCGGTCTTGCCTGCGCATCCACTCGTGTTGATCAACGCCAGCCTGATGAATTCCCGAGTCCTGCATCTCGGCAGCCTGGGTTTGGCGATCCTTGTCGCTCAAGTGCTGTGCGGCATTCCTGCTAAACGGGTGCGTTGGGGAGCCGCAGGACTTCTCGCCGGTCTGCTCGGGTTGGGCAGCATTCATAATCTTGGAGCCTGGCGTTGGACTTCCGAGCTCTCCAGAAATCTTCTCTTGGAACTGCAAGATTTGGACCCCTCGCCACAAGAACGTACGCACTACGTGTTTCACAGTCTTCCGGAAAACCTCAGAGGCGTTTACTTTTTCCGTGCCGGGCTCACGGATGCCATTCGATTTGCCTATGGCCGGGATGATCTCACCGGGGAACGCGCACAAGATTCATCTCCTCGAGGCGCACCTACGAGTTCCGAAGACCGCGTCGTCCATTTGATGTGGAGAGGCGAGAGCGCACCTTTGCTCGAACGCGTGCGTCCCTAGTCGCGCCTGTTAGAATGGGATAGATGTCTTCTGGTCTCTCCCGCTTTGCCTTAATGGGCGTTTTTTTGTTTTTCGTACCGGACGTTCTATTAGCCCAAGGCGCGGAGCACCTCTATCGCAGCGGCGTCGAGAGGCTATATAACCTGGAGTTCGAAACCGCTGAAAAGGACTTCAGCGAGCTCACAAAGATCGACCCTCAGAACCCAAATCGATGGAACCAACTGGCCTCGGCATTGTGGTTGAAGATCCTCGCAAAACAGGAGAAGTTGAACCTGGAAAGCTTTTCCGGCGCTTCCATTGGTGCGGATGATTCTTCGGATTTAATCAATCCACGCGAAGAGAAACAGCTACGCGACACGCTAAACATCGCTATTTCGAATGCGGACGCCATTCTGGCCGCCAATCCGAAAGAGGTTTCGGCTCTTTACTCAAAGGGAGTGTCCAAGGCCATCTTGGCCGGGTTTGAAGGGGTGGTCAAGCGCTCGTTATTCGCGGCGTACAGCAATGCGCGTAGCGCGCGCGATCTACATTCGCGGGTCCTCGAATTAGATCCGCACTTCAAGGATGCGGCGCTCTCGATCGGCGTCTACGATTACGCTGTCGCATCCATTCCAGGCTGGGCTCGATTACTTCTTGGGACTTTCGGCGTCCATGGCGACAAAGATGTAGGGATCTCCATGATTACCGACGCTGCGATAAACGGAGCCAGCGTTTCGACCGACGCTAAGATGCTTTTGGTTGTCATTTACAATCGTGAAAAGCGATACAACGACTCTCTGACCCTGCTGTCGGAGCTGCATGCCCGTTATCCCCGAAACTATCTGCTCGAGCTATCAAAAGCGTCCGTTTACAGTCGTCTTCATGACTTTAACAAGGCGCTGAATACCTACTCTGCCGTTTTGAAAAAAATCGAAAACGGCGAGAAAGGCTACGAAGACCTGCAAGCGCCCAAGGTCCTGCTTTTGCTGGCGAAAGCACATCTCGACAGTTCGGCCGCTGCCGAAGCGATCATGACGTACGAGCGAGTGATTCTTGACCGGTCGGCAACCGACACGGACCGGGCGAACGCACGGTTGTGGCTGGGAAAAATCTACGACATCACGAAAGATCGCAGCAAAGCGCTGGCGCAGTACGATGCCATCCTTTCCCTGAACTGCAGTCCGAGAATCAAACAGGAAGCGCAGAAGTACAAGAAAAAACCGTTCCTCAGCTAAGCTATCCGCGTTTAGACTACCCCAAATGTTGTGCCGCGATGTTCGATCGGACCTAAAGAGACTGGTGTGTTTCGGCGCCGCGTTGGCCTTGGGCTTTGCGGCTTGGTTGTGGATTGCGGCGGTTACGCCGCGCGCGCGGCTCAACGTGATGCAGGTGGCTTATGTGGTCTTCCTCATAATTGTCGTGTGGCGCTTTCGCGCATCTCACCGCCCAGTGGTCAGTACCGAGGCGAATGATGGTTCGGAATGGGCTCTCCTAGCCGTCAGCATCGTGCTCGGCACTCTGGTATGGGCAACGATGCTCAAGTTTTATTTCGTTGGCGACGATTTCGGGATATTGGCCGTTGCGCAAGCACCCTTTTTCAGCCAGGTGAAGTCGGTGTTTCTTCATGGCGATGGTGGGGTCTTCTATCGGCCGTTAACTTTTACCAGCTATTTCCTGGATCATGCCGTTTGGGGTGCTACGCCTGTGGGATACCATCTGACAAACCTCCTGCTCCACCTGGTGACCGTTGCCGGGCTTTACGCGTTCTCGAGGCAATTGGGACTCTCGCGGCAATCGGCAGCGATCACGTCAGGAATCTTTGCAGTCATGCCAATCCACGCCGAGTCGGTCGCCTGGATGAGCGGGCGATTCGATGTCCTCTCGACAGCCATGATCCTGTGGGCAGCAACATGCTATGTCTGGTCTCGAAGAAAGCGCACCAACGGTTCCTATATTCTGGTCTTTGTTCTTATCGCGCTTTCCATCTTCTCCAAAGAAACCGGATTCGTCCTGCCGGTGTTGCTTGTGGCGGCTGAAATCCTCGTTTTTCGAACCAAACCCGGCTGGATCATGACCGGTTACTTTGCCCTCGCCGGTCTGATGTTTGCATACCGTTTCCACGCATTGGGAGGTCTTGGAGGCTACAAGCCGGGGGGTGTTTCATCCGCGCTGGACATCTCGCCGAAAACTTTCGAAGGTTTGCTGATTCGTTCTCCTTCGCAAATGCTTACCGGGCTCAATTGGACTCAGCCCGGTACGACGATCTTGATTGTGGCATCTCTGCTTGCTTCGGTTCTGTTGCTCGCCGCAATCTGCGCCGAACCCGACATTTCCCGTTGGGCCATCGTTAAACTGGCTCTATTTTGGAGTGTCATAACCGTCGTCCCCGCACATTTTCTATCGCTAATCGGGCCGGGCCTGAGCAATTCACGAATACTTTATTTACCGAGCGTTGGCATAGCGATGCTGCTGGGACAAGTCGTGGGCGCTCTGAGGGGCCAAAGCCTTCGAAAAACTGTCTCGGTTTTGCTTTTTGCGTTGTTCAGTCTAGGTCTGTGGCACAATCTGTCGGCCTGGCAATGGACCTCACAACTCGTAAAAACTACTTTGGAGGTGGTGACCCGAACGGAGCCATTGCCGGCGCCGCAAACGCAGTTTGTCTTCTCGAATCTCCCGGATACGGTCCGCGGCGTTTTTTTCTTTACTACACTGAACGAAAGTCTTCAGATGGCCTATAGCCGGCAGGACATCAGCGCCGTGCGTGACTCCGATATCGCGACTCTGCCGAATACATCCAACGCGCGGCCGCAAATCCGGCTGTTATGGAAAGGCGACGAGTCCGCGTTGCTTGTACGGCGAGATTAATATGAGACTGCTCATTACCGGTGGCGCGGGTACGATCTCAGGCGTCGAGGCTCGGAACTGAATTCGACATCGATGCGCCGGCTCGGAATGGGAAATCGAACCATCCCATGGTTTTCGCAGTCCTATCCAACGCAGGTTCTGACCCTCGCGGCGCTTTGTGTTGCAGCCTATGCGTGCTGTCTGAACAACGGCTTCATCTCCGATGATTATGAAAACCTGCGCCTCGCGGAAGCCTTAAAATCCGATTTCTGGTATCTGTTTAAATCACCGCCGTTCAACTTTCGCATGACGAGCTTTCTGGCCTACGCGCTGCTCGATCAGGTCTTCGCTCAGCACTACGAATTTTTTTACGCTGCAAATATCCTTTTGCATTTGATCAACTGCCTGCTGCTGTGGAAGTTACTCCTGGTCTTGGGGCGCCCTACGGGAGAGGCTTATCTTGCGTCCATTCTATTCGCCGTCTTTCAGGCGCCTCAGGAGGGCGTGATGTGGATTGCCGCGATGAACGAAACCCTGCTTGGCTCATTTATTTTGAGCACGCTCGTGCTGTGGTTCAGCGGCCAGTACTTTGTCGGCGCGATAGTTTTGCTTCTGGCGCTCTTCTCAAAAGAGTCCGCGGCGATCGTTTTGCTGCTCATCCCGCTGATCCGCTGGTACCGCGGCGAAAAAGTGTTCACCCCGCAAATGATTCCTTTGTTTGTGCCCACACTTATATTCATTGCGGTGTTCGTTTGGTCGTGGCCGGCGAACGGTATGATCCAGCTCGGAGTGTATCAACTTGCTCCCCACGGGATAGTCGTCGCGGGTCGAACTCTGCATCTCCTGTTTCGACCATCGTTCTATGTGGTGCTGGGATTGTTAGCCGCTACACGCCAATGGCAATCTCTCAGATCGTTGCCAAAATTTCTGCTGTGGATCGTGGTCCCCATGTTGCCCTACAGTTTCTTGACTTACTCCCCATATATTCCGAGCCGCCAGCTCTATATGTCTTCGATGGTGTTGGTTTCAGTCATGGCCTACCTGATCGGCCAGTGCGAACAGCCCCGAATCCAACTGGCACTCGTCATCGCCTTCCTCGCGTATAACATTAGTTACATGTGGATTCGGAACGATCCGGAATTCGAAAGCCGCGCCGCGCCGACAACACAACTGCTCGCCTTGTTGACGTCTCATCAGCCCGCTCCAATCCTGCTGGAAGGGTTTCCATACCCAAACGATATCGCGAAGAACGTGTCCAGGTTCGCACCAGGCTGGACGCGAGATCTCATTCACGTGAATGAGCCACCGGGGTCCTGCCGCAGCTGTGTGACTCTTCGTTGGGACGCCGGATCTAAAAAGTACTCGGGATTGTGGGGAGCCTATTTCACCACGCCAGCCCCGCGGGACACTTTATCGCCGCAAGGTTAGGTGAGCCAGGCAAGTGGTCGGCTAACGCGAGATCGGACATATGGCTTCTAATTCCCGTATCCTAGTCGACCGTCTCGGGATACTTCCACTTCGTTATGGTTCCGTCCTGCAAGCTGACGTTGTTCTCTTCGCAGGAGTATTCCATGATCACGTCGCCAGCAGGCTTTAGCGTCCACGTCCGGACGTTCATCCAATCGCGAGTATAGGCCTTCGGATCGTGAACGGTGACGGTATGCAGAATGGTACGCGAGTCGGTTCGCGTAAAGGTGTTGATCAACTTCAGGTCTTTGCTGTGCGGGTGTCCGTTGGTGTCGAGCTTGGTGTATCCATTGAATCCGGTCGTCTCGGTGACCAGCGTGTCACCGTCCCAGTGGGCTGTGGAAATTCCGGTCCAGCTCCGCGGTAAGTCCGCCGGCCATTTAAAGTTCGGATCCAATGAAATCCAGTGGAACCAGGTATTCTGCTCGAACAGAAACGCGAAGGCGTCGTTGCTGTGGACGATCTGAACGCCATGAGGAGAGTTGATGCTGCGCGACATTCCAAAAGGCAGACAACTGCCGGCGTAATCCCCGTTCTTCTCGGGATCGTATTCCTTCCATTGCTTCAATCCCCAATCCGTATAGGGAAGATCGAACGTCTTCGGCTGTCCTTTGGCATCGGGCAGCGGCTCCGCTTTGTGAGGCCAGTCGAACGGCATCCGCGTCATCGGATCCAGCGCGTTTGCGCCACCGGCCCCGGCCATGTTGGGAGTGTAGGGGTTGTTCCAATGGCCGCTGAAATCCGGTTTCCCGTTTGTAAGACGCGGCGTAGGTCCTGCCGGCGGGAGATTGGCACCGCGTTGTCCGCCACGTCCACCGCCTCGTTGTCCAGCTTGTTGAGCGGCGACACCGAAATTCAAAAATAAGACGGCAGCAACAGCCGCCACGACCAAGATTGAATTCCAACGCATTCTCACGT
>QHWY01000112.1 GCA_003223875.1 Acidobacteriota bacterium
TCGCCCGGCCCGGAAAAGCTCGGCACACCCGTGAAATTTGCCCATGGATTCGACAAATTGACGTTGGACAGTGTGACGCGGTCCGCAAACGGCGGCCCAAATGACATCTGATTGGGGTAGAACATGTGCGGCCTATCGGCCGACATGCCGTACGCGGCTCGGATGGTTGTCTTACCATCGCCGATTGGATCGAATGCCATTCCGACTCGCGGGAAGAAGTTCCACCACTTGTCGCAGCTGTAATTCTTTCCGCAGACGTAATTCGGATCACCCGGGAAAATCACGCCTGGAGGGGCATTGGGGAAAACCGGGCTCCGGTAATTTTGAGCAAACAGAGCCGGATCGACATAGTGGATCTGTCCCCATTTGTTCGATATCGAAACGTACGGTTCCCAGCGCACGCCGTAATTCAACGTCAGACGCCGATTCGCTTTCCAAGTGTCTTGAGCGTAGAGTGTCTCGTAATATTGGCGCGTGTAGAATCCATACGTCGTCCCCTGGGTAAACGTTCGGGCATTCCCGATCAGCAAGTCTGCCAATCCCAGACCGGTAACCGACCCATCAAATGTGGTTGAACCCACCGCATTCAGACCGGACCAATAGTTCATCTGCTGATGATATAAAGTTCCGCCGAAACCAAATTGATGCGATCCTTTGATCCAACTGATGTCTTCCGCAATAGAAGGATTCGGTCCATTGTGAGATGCGCCGGGAACGGCTCCGCCTCCACCAATGACGAAACCAACTCCGCCGATGACATTCATATTGAGCACCTTGCCCCCCAGCGCCGTATACTTCGATCCGAAATCGGCGAGAGAATTGAATTCATCGTTGAGCTTCACGATGTTGGTGCGGCTGGCCGAAAGGCGGAACGCACTAACGATGTTGGAGCCGATCAGATACGTGTTTCCAAACGCGGCCTGATAGTCGAGGTCATCGATCGCGTACGTATTGATGGACAGGGGATTCTTCCCGTCGAAAGTGGACCCGACGTTGAGCTTTCCTGCAGAAAAACGGCCAAAGAATGAATTCTTCTGGCTCTTCGTCCAATCGATCCGTCCGACGTACAAGTCTTCGTGCTGGTTGGCAACATAGCCGTATTTGACCGTACCGCACTGATCCAGCGGCGTGGGGAAAGTGTTGGCCAGATTCATCGCCACCGGATTGAGCCGGTCCGGAGTAATTCTGTTCCCGAGGAACGGAGCCGCGAGGGTTTTACCCTTGCCCGGTCCTTGGCAAACATCAGACGCGAAGGTTGTGAAATCGCCTTGGAGCATAGCGGCCGTTGGTACATAGCCGGTGTTAAAAGCCGGATCGGACCGTTGGATCGTTCCCTGATATCCGCCGAAGAAAAATAATTTATCCTTTACGATCGGTCCGCCCAAAACTCCTCCGAATTGATTCCGCTTCAGACTGTCGCGCTCGGTGGCAAAGAAGTCGCGCGAGTTGAAAATCCCATTGCGGAGGAATTCGAACAAATCGCCGTGAAACACATTCGTACCGGATTTCGTAACGGCGTTTACCGTCGCGCCCGAATGGAATCCATACTGGGGCTGCAAAACACTGGTCTCGACCTTGAATTCCTGCAAGGCGTCCGGGAACGGAATCGGTAATGCAAGGTTGTTGTAAGGATCTTGATAGATCGTACCATCCAACAAATATGACACGCCGTTGCCCAGCCCTCCTGCAACCGATACGACGATGGTCGGATAATTCCGCACGGTGTTGATGGCGCCATTGCCGGGCGAACTCGCCATGCCGGCGAGAAATACAAGCTCGATCGGATTGCGTCCGTTCAGCGGCATCTCGGCAACGCGCAGGTTATCGACGACGGTACTGACGCTGGTGGATCGCGTCTCGACTTGCGCGAGACCGGCTTCCACCGTCACCTGCTCGCCAGGCGCTCCGACCTTCAAAGAGACATTAACGGTGAGGTTGCTGTCCACCTGCAGAACGATGCCCGTCTGAACAAATGATTTGAAACCTGGCTGGTTGGCTTCCAACATGTATGGGCCCAGAGAAAGATTGGCAAAAACGTATCGCCCCTCTTCATTGGAAAGCGTGGTTCGAATTGCGCCCGTGGCTGTTTGCGTTGCTTTGATCTCAACGCCGGGTATGATTGCGCCGCTTTCATCGCGAACAGTTCCGCCAATCTGCGCCGTCGCCTGCGCCCACACCATTCCACAAAAGAGAACCAGACAACAAATCGAGAGTAAACCAGACCTCATGAAGTCTCCTCCACGAAAGATTATTGTTGTGCCCACTTCCGTTCTGACGCCGCCGATTCTATATCTAAGCAGCGCAACGGACAAAAGGTGTAATGTGATAAACTGCCATCAGCCCAAAGGAGAATGACAGTGAGACAAAAAATTTGTGCGGTATTGGTGGCGCTGATAATTCTTCTCGCGACGGTTTCTTTGCGGGCACACCACTCGCCTTCGGCTATATTCGACATGTCCAAGCAATTTACAATGGCGGGTACGCTGACGAAGATCGATTGGATCAATCCTCACATCGTTGTTTACATCGACGGAAAAGCTGAAGACGGAAAAGCGGAGAGCTGGGTTTTTGAAAGTAATCCGCCCGCATGGTTCCGCAGAGTGGGAGTTGGCAGGGCCGATTTTGCCAAGGCAATCGGGCAAGCCGTCAAAATCGAAGGCGTCGTTGCCAAAAATGGTTCGCTATACGGATATCTGCAAAAGATTACGTTTGCCGATGGTAGTTCTTTGGAACTCGCTAATGGGTCCGACACACCGCGCTGAAAGGAGAATCAGGTAATGAACTGTCGAGGACAGAACCGTTTCTTTTACACCATGGTGGCGGCGCTGTTGCTTCCCGCGCTTGCTGGTGCTCAGAAGCCTTTAGCCGCGCACCCCGACTTAAGTGGGTTGTGGCTCTTTTCGATCAGTCTGCCTGGAACAGCTTTGAAAAAAGAAGTCAATGGCAAGGTTGAAATCAATAGGATCGATGCCAGCGGCCGCCGGTCTGTGAGGTCCGATGTTCCCGGAGCCCTGCCGTCCGCTCCTGCGCCTTCCTACAAACCGGAGTTTCAGGCGAAGGTGAAGCATCTTTCGGACAACGAAAGCAAACTCGATCCCGTCTTCTACTGCGACCGGCCCGGTATTCCGCGGATCGGTTCTCCGCGCCGGATCATTCAGCTTTCAAACGAGGTTGTCTTCCTTTATGAAGACATTGCGGGTGATCCATACCGGGTCATTCCAACTGACGGCCGCCCTCACCGTAAGGACGCCAATCCCTCATATTATGGTGACTCTGTTGGGCATTGGGAGGGAGATACCTTGGTCGTCGAATCCACGAATTTCGTCGAGCAAACGTGGTTTGGCGAGGAGGGATACTTCCATTCCGATGCGATGCGCGTCATTGAACGTTTCTGGCGCGTTGGCGACAACCTGGCATACCAGGCAACGGTAGACGATCCAAAAGTTCTCGCTGCGCCATGGACGATGCCGGTTCGTGTCGTTAAGCCATCGAATGAGCAGTTGGAAGAGTCGCCGCGATGTATCGAAACGGATGGTCCGAAGTTGCTGAATAACGATCATCACGGCCAACGGTAGTTATGGGCGAAGCCCCAAGAGAAGACCGGCAAAACGTTTCGGCCGAACTGACCACAATTGAGGCTTCGCCCTGTCGGGCTCGCGCTTCGCGCCCGGCGCGCCAGCCCGATAGGGCGAAGCCCCAATAAATGTCTGTCCCCCAATTACCCTAGCGCGTGACTTTGGCTGGCACCACAACGGTGCGGCGGGCGCAAGGGGTTTGGCAAACCTCGCTGGATCTATTGCGACATTCGGCTGACACACTACCCATCAGCGGGTAGTCACTCAGTTTGAAAATTGCGGGGTCTCCCAACTGTAGCGGCGCTCTATGAGCGCCGACAGTGCAGCAGTTTAGATATCGCCGGCGGTCATAGACCGCCGCTACAGATGAAACTGAGTCACCACCCATGAGCGGCATGTGCGCCACTGAAAAGCAAGCAAAGCCTAACGCTTTCCCTCAAGGCCGGCGCCGATTCCGGATCGTTCCAGGCCGCGCTTCGGAGTTAAAGCGATAAACTTGCTAAAACGCGCTATAAATTTTACAAATCTGCTCGGCGGATTTCTTGACAAACCCTCTTAACCGGTAACTAATTGTTGTCACAAAAATCCTAGACACCTGAAGCGGACGTTCATTTTCTGAAGCTGCTGCTGGCAGGACGCGTTTTTATAAGGCAGTAGATTGGCGATGAAGGCCATATAAGGAAGGTCTTTACGCCTGCCATATTTGACTTCGAATACAGAGATAAATCGAATTCGAAAGGAGCAGAGTATGGTAAGGGGGACAGGTATGAGCATGCAAGTGTTGGGAAGACTAGGAACCGTGATTGTGTTATTCGTCGCATTCGGAACTTCCCTGATTTTTGGTCAAGGCGGCACAGCAACCATCTTAGGTGTGGTGCACGACACCACGGGAGCAGTGTTGCCGGGAGTGACGATTACCGTCAAGCACGTCGATAGCGGCCTGACGCGTACCGTCGTGAGCAGCGAGCAGGGCGGCTACGTTGCGCCGTTTCTTCCGGTGGGTCCGTATGAGCTCTCCACGACCATGCCGGGCTTCAAGCAGCGGGTCCGGAGCGGCATCAATCTTGTTGTGGGGCAGCAAGCACAGGTGGATCTGACGTTGGAAGTCGGAGCCGCCGCGGAACAAATAACGGTGAGCGAGGAAGCTCCGCTCGTGGCCGCGACGACGAGTTCCACTTCAGGATTGATCAGCGAGCAAGCGATAAAGGATCTTCCGCTGAACGGACGCAGTTTCGATCAGCTTCTGACAATGAACGTCGGCGTGTCCAACAGCAGCACGAATACGCTCAACAACGGCTGGACGGCTTTTTCCGTGGCGGGCAAACGGCCGGAAACGAACCGGTTTGTGATCAACGGGATCGACTACATTGGAGGAAACGCGCCGGGCCTTTTCATTACGCCCTCCGGGGCCGGCGGGCAGTTACTGGGAGTGGATGCGGTGCGGGAATATAACGTCCTCCAGCATACCTATGGCGCCGAGTATGGAAAACGAGCAGGGGGCCAGATCGCCATCGTGACCTCCTCGGGAACCAATCAATGGCATGGAACCGCCTTCGAGTATCTGCGCAACAGCGCCCTCGATGCACGGAACTTCTTCGATCAAACCACCAGCACCCCGCCGTTTAAACGGAATCAATTTGGCGGAACGCTAGGAGGCCCCATCAAGAAGGACAAGCTGTTTCTGTTCGGGAACTACGAAGGGTTTCAGCAACGGTTGGCGTTGAGTCAACTCGCGATTGTGCCGGATAACTGCGCTCGCCAGGGCCTGATGTCGACTGTTTCCGCCGCGGCGTGTGGTGGTCCGGTTCCCAATCTGAAGACGAGGATACTGCCATTCGTCAACGCCTTCTGGCCTGCGCCCAACGGTAACGAGTATCTCGTCAACGGCCAGGGAAGCGGAGCCGCACAATACTTCAGCAATGCTCCGCAGGCGGTCCGGGAGAATTTTGGCATGCTCCGGTTTGACTACGTTGCGTCCAGCAAAGATACCTTTTTTGCTAACTACACCAACGACCACGGAAGACGGGACGTTTCGCAACCGGACCCGAATTTTGTCCAGGTCAGTAACCTGCACCCCCAGACATTCGGTTTGCAAGAAACGCATGTTTTCTCGCCCAGCGTTCTGAATTCGGCGACGGTGGGCCTCAGCCGCAGTTGGTCAACCCTGGTAACCAATCCCGCGGTATCGATTCCCTCCAACCTGATATTTCTGACTGGCGGTAATCCCGGCTCGATTATCATCGGTGGCGGGGCGACTACCGTTGTTGCGTCCGCCTACACGCCGGCCAATGGCACAAACCTGGCTGTCGGAGCAAGAAATCACTTCACCTACGCCGATGACCTGCATATCACCAAAGGCCAGCACTCCTGGAGCATGGGCGTTTGGGTGCAGCGCGTCCACCAGAACCAGGCTGGGGCGGCTCAGGCGTCCGCCGGAAATTTTGCGTATCCGACGGTCCTGGCGATGCTCCAGGATCAGCCGAGCCAAATGATCATCAACCGGGCTCCAATGGGCGTGGGCTACCGCACCACGGAAGGAGCCTGGTATGTCCAGGATGAAATGAAGCTCCGTTCGAATCTCACCCTGCGTCTGGGGTTGCGCGACGAGATGACCAACGGATGGAATGAAGTGGCCGGCCGGTGTGCGAACTACAGGTGGGACAAAAACTTTGTGATCTCCACCGAAACGGTCGTCGGAAACTCATGCTTCAATTCGAACCACGCCAAACTGTTGTTGCAGCCGCGCGTGGGCCTGGCCTGGGACCCGACCGGCACGGGAACCTGGGCCGTGCGGGCCGGTTTTGGAATTCACAACGATCTTGTGGATAACCTCGGTATACGGCTGCAGCCCAATCCGCCGACAAATGCGCGCGAGCAATTCACAGGCGTTGGACTCCTGAATTTGATTCCGCTCCAGAGGGGGGTACAGCTCCCGCCCACTTGCGGTACTCTAGGCGCACCTCTACCTCCTGCCTGTTCGACCTATTCCCCGGCCGGCGTTGATCCTAACTTGTCCACGCCCACCATACAACAGTGGAGCCTTACGGTGCAGCGCGAGCTCACCAAAAACATGATGCTTGAGTTGGGCTATGTAGGCAGCGAGTCCTACCACACGAACCTCGCGACGAATGCCAACTCCGCTCCGCCCCAAGTATGCCAGGACCCGCAGGGATGCGTTAGTGGCGGCACGACCGCGGCGGGCCAACCTCTACCGGTCAGTCAAAGGGGCTTGGTGCCGCAAGGCACGCTCTACATGCCGCCGGGGACGCGCCCGAACACCAATGTGGCCACTGGCGTTGCGTGGTTCGATTGGGGCACCAGCAGCTACCATGCGTTGAATGTCTCGCTGGTCAAGCGGGCCACCCGGGGACTCACTTTTAGAACGAACTACAGCTATGGCAAGGTGCTGGATTACAATTCCGCGATCCTGGCCCCCGCTGGCGAAAACGAGCCTGCGGCTATTATCAGTCCCTATGTTCGGAGGCTCAATAAAGGAATTGCCGGCTTCAGCCTCGCCCACCAGTTCAATGCCAGCTACAGCTATCAGTTGCCGTTCGGCAGCGGGCAGCGATTCGCGGGCGGCGCCAGCGGGTTGAAGAACCATTTGGTCGGAGGCTGGCAATGGAATGGGATCTT
>QHWY01000113.1 GCA_003223875.1 Acidobacteriota bacterium
CTGTTGGCCCTATATTCGCTGAACAGATGATGCCAATCGGCACGGGGCTGGAACGGGACCGCCAACTTCAACGCGAACATTGCTCTGCATTCCGAATATCTCTCACGATAACAGCATTACGGGCGGGATAGGCAACCACAGAGCCACGAGGCGACAACATCCTTGAAATGATGGGGGCAATGTTCTCGGCCTTGGCGTAATTCAGAAAGTAAGTGTGGGTCTGGAGGGGCAACGCATTCAGACACGCTTGCTCGGCAGCGGCCTTTTGCCTACGCTTGCTCGGCAGCGGCCTTTTGCCTGGCCTCCGCCTCCAAGTTCGCCAATGGGAAGATGCGCATGATATTGCCTTCGACTTCTTTGGCGAGGCCATGCGTCTTTAGCACCATGTCAAGGACCTGGTCCCACCGCGCCTCCTTGACCATCAGGTTGATTTTGCCTTGTACGGCGGGATGGATCACGACGTTCATGTCGGCGACTTGGCCCATGAAACGGAGAAAGTCGCCAAGATCCATGTCCCTGGCGTCGAGCGTGATGAGTTGAGCCTGCGCAAGGAGGGCCGTGAGAATTAAAGTTGAGATTGTCATACAACCAGCATACCGCCGTGCGCGGCAGCCAACCACAGGACAAAGTGAACAATGTATCTAACTTCAATATCTGTTGCGCACCACCACCGCAGAAGCGGCTACGCCAGCCAGAATGCCCTTGAAGTAGATCACGGCGTCCTCTTGAGAAAAATTATCCAAGATTGATGACGCTGGGCAAGTTTGGTCGTTTATGTCGTGCTGTCCTTGATGAAGTCGTCAACAATCCTGCGAGCCTTATCAGCATCAGCATTGGGTACGAGTACCTTCACCCCGCCAGGGACGGCATAGGGCCTCATCCTGCCTACATATTCATCCTGAAGCACACATTGGATGCCACTACCTTCCAACAGGGATTTTAGGAAATCCACCTGAACGATGTTGCCGCAATAAACGACGGCGAAGTCACCTTTTGGCATTTGTTCGCCTTCATGTGAAGGATATTACATCGCGGGGCATGGCGTGAGAGGTAAGACGGAAACGACCAAACTCGACGACTTGCAAAACCGGATGCGACAAGTCTGAGTGATAAACTTTACTCTGATAATGAGCCTAATCAAAGCATGGGCTGCGTTTCTATCCTTTGTCGTCATTACCGAAAGGCAAGGAGGTTAAGATTATCCTGCTTGATGGAAATGCATCTCACGAATGTTCTCTGTGGCGCTTATACGTTGCAGGAATTACTAGAACATGCAATCAGTGGAGCGTCAGTTGGAAGATTCCTGCCAAAAAAGCGTCTCACAACATCAATGCTGTAACCTATGACACCTCTGGAAAGACCGGCTCTTCGACGGTCACCGTCACCGCACGCTGAAAACTGTGGGCGGTCTTTTCTGACCGCCCAGTATGAAGCAAGTCGTGAGACGCCCTACATACAACCTTACGGCGCCGGGCAAGCTGCAGAACCGGGAGGACACAAAAGACACGTAGCCGTGGCAGTGTTGGTAACAGAGCCTGCCAAGCTTGAGGTCGCTGTCACCTTTACCGTGTCACTGAAAGATGCCCTGCCCGGACTTACCAGATTCAGCACGCTTGGATAATACGTTCCCGAAAATGGCGCGCTGTCACCGGATAAACCTTTCGCCGCAAGATCGCCAATATTAAATATCTGGTCACAAGTCCCGGGGGGATTGTTCGCGTCATCGTCTTCGCAGACACTCACGTTGTGCAGGGGGACATTCCCCTGATTGCTGACCAGCCCCGAAAAATTCACGAGAATATCGATGCGGCCGTTGTTCGCAACCGGGCCCGCCGTGCAAACCTTGGTTATCAGGATTCCGGGATTCGCCTGGCACATGGCCGCCGAAACGTCGCAAGTGACAAGACCGGAACTATTCGGCCCCAATGTCGTACCGCCGGGATTTCGGCTCCACGTTACCGTTGCCGTGTTGCTTGCCGGCTTCGCAGTTGACGTGAAGCTATTCGAGGGGCTACAGGGTTTGGCGGTTCCATTTCCCCAAGCGACTGTCGCACCCGCCGCCACTGTGCCAATCGGGCATGTCAAACCGGCAGAGTCCGACACAACCACATCGTAAAGGACCGTGAACTGGCCGGTATTGGTGACCGTGCCACCCACGCTGTACTGGTAAGCCGTCCCCTCTGCCGTAATGTGGTCGCAGTTGCAGTCCTTGTGGACGATTATTTCGCCGCAGGTGTTGAAGCCGCCGCCAATGAAGTCTTTGAGAACAGCATCAGGGGTCTGCGAGGAACGTGTCTCCATCAGAAAGCTGGAGATGCAAGGTTCATTTCCCGGTATACCGCCGAACAGTTCGGTAATATCGATCCCACCTTCAAAGAAACCTCCGGTAGGAACTACACTGTTGGAGCCGCCAAATTTCGACGCGTAGGGCCAACTCACCGTGATCGGCCCGGTGGCATTCGTGGCTGCACAGGCTGTGTCGGAACTACCCAAGATACACGATGAGCCGCTAGCGCTGGCGAATTGCAGCTCGAGGTTCGTATCCGCGCAAGTATTCGGAGGGGTGTTTACCAGAACCCCGTTTACAATCGCAGGAAGAGGATTTTTTATGGCCTTCGTGCACGCCGTATTCCACTTGTATACGCTGATGGTGGGATTGGTACCCCCAGTAGTAAACGCCGAGACCGCAAAAATATCTCCGTTTTGGTGTTGGCCTGGCCCGAATGTTCCATCCGTCAGCGGCACAATATTTTGCTGGAAGAACCAGACTCCAATGTTCGAGTCGCCATTCACAGCGAAACGCTCACCGCCGAATACAAATATTTCATGTCCCGACCCCGGAGCAACGTACTCTGCTGCATAGGCGTTCGTGATAGTGTCCTTATCAGGAACCGTGTCCGCCGCTTTCCATCGCCAGCCGGTGCTGTTGTTGGGGTCTTTCGATCCGCCTTGCGTGAAAATCTTCGGAGGATTTTCTGACGCGACAAAAGTGCGGACGAGAGAGCCGCCCGGTGAACCGTTGAAGCCGGTCGTTCCGTTGAGCTGATTCCAATCCGGGAGACCGTGGTCGAGAGCCGAGTTGCCGTCGAGATCGAATACCGTTCCCGGGGCCACAGCAACCACAACTCCTGCAAGACCGAGAATCGTCACGAGCAGGAAAGTAAGTCGCTTGTATGTACGCATATCTTTTTCTCCTCTGTCCTATCGTTGTAAGCTTCGTTCTGGAACTAGGTCGAAGACTGTGGCCCTATAGTGCAGGGCAGCGTTCGCCTTATAGGGAAACCCAAAAAAGCCATCCCCAAATTGTGATGATGCAAGCCATTTTGTTGAAACCAGTGAAAAGCTAATGAAGCTTTTGTCACAACCTTCTCATTGACCGGAAGAGGAATAGGCGTTCGCCAATATCGGATCGAGAGCCTTCTGGAAATCAGCGTATGGCTGCGCCCCATATATCATCGTGAGAACGTCCATCCGCAGCCCTTGGTTGTCCAAGGTTCCAATGAAAAAGGTCGGGGTTCCTTGAATCCTGTACTTCTTACCATCTTCGATGCCCCTCTGAACTTGAGCGGCATACACTCCCTTATCCAGGCATTGTCGGAATCTCGAAACATCCAGACCCAGAGCAAGAGCATATGCCGGCAGTTCATCTACAACCTGAGGCTGCTGGTTCTTCAAAAGACGATCGTGCATTTCCCAATACTTTCCCTGCTCGCCTGCGCAATGAGCTGCTTCAGCTTCCCTCACCGCCTGCGAGTGGACGGACTCAATAGGAAAGTCCTTAAAGAAATAACGCACCTTGCCCGTCTTCACATAGTCGCTGACCAGGCGCGGCAGGGACTGATTTGCGTGAATAAGACAAAATGGACACTGGTAGTCACTAAACTCCACGACCGCGACGCGCGCCTTTTCGTCACCCATTGCCGGCACACCATCGAGGGAGAGGGACACATGAAGGGCAGTCTGTCCTCCCGGCAAAACCTCAGCCTGACCGGATGACTGGGCGATCACTCGCGGAATGGGCGAAGCGGCCAGGATCACGACGAAAAACCAACGTAAAGTACGTACGCTCATCTCTCCTCCGCATGACGTGGTGAATTCTCTTGCGTGGCGGAAAGTTCCGTACGTGATTCCTCTGACCCATAGCTTTCATCACGACAGTAAAGGAATTTGCCGCGAACGACCGGCCGAGCTAAAGCGTGGTTATAGGAGCTAGATTGAGGCGTACCTTGGGGTGCTTGGGATTTCTCGTTAGGTTCCCGTGGAGTCCAGCCTGTGTTTTGCGAATCCTTCATGGGCCCCTTCTTCGGGGTACTGCGAACCCTTCCTAGGGATAAAACTCGACACGCACATCCCTGTGTTCGCAGTCTCTTCCGTGCTTGCTTACAGTCTCTTCCGTCCGCTTATTGCCGTTCAATAAGCGTTTGACCCTACATCAACAATTTCTTAACAATTTTTGATGGCGGCTCCGCGCCGCTCAATCAGTGAGCTGATGCAGGTGAAACGGCTAATACTTTAACCTATGGCACGAGGCAGAAGCAAACCAAATCCCAATCGGAGAATCCCCCTTTCCCAAGCTTTGCTTGGCGCGATATTCGGCCTATCCGCTCAACACCACGGAGCTTCAGCTTGGTCCGGCGGGGCTCCCGCGGACGCATCCGGTACTCGGGCGCTGATCACGAAAGGGTTCGGCTCCGTCGAGATGATCTTCAAGTCGATAAACCCGACGTGGTCAAGGATCGCAAGACAGCAGGCGCTGTTGAACAGCCAAAAGACCGTCGGGTCAAACAGTTCCTGATCTTTACCCGACATTATTCCGTGCGGATAGAAGGTTGCCCATGGAACGCCTTTTACGGACGGCTCTTCGCGGATGTGGGCTTGAAAGAGGAGCCTTCCTGTGCAGACACTGCGTATCCGTTCTAGAGCATATTGGGGATGCTTCAAGTGATAGAAGACGCCATAAAACAACACGAGATCGAAAGTGCCCAGCCGCTTGGGTTCGAGGTCGTAGACATTCATGAGAAACGCCGTTGCGTTGGACTGGCGCGCAGCTTTCACAATGTTGAAACGGCGAATAGCATCGGGAAAAGAGTCGATGGCTATCACTTCCCTAGCTCCGCGCTTTTCAGCCTCGAAAGAGAAAAAGCCTTCGGCGCAACCGATGTCGAGCACGCGCATATCCGTCAGGTCGTCAGGCAGTCCATAGAACGGCAGCTTCTCCGTGCGCGGATCGCTCCAGCCTCGGCTGTAGAGACCAGGCAGGACCTCGATTTTTTGAAACCAGGAAGGCTCCGCTTCCACCTGATGGCGGATCCATTCGGCAGTCGGGAGACCGAGATGATTGGCGGCTGGCTCGACGATGGACGTCATGCGCGTCGAAGTCGCGATCCCTCGGAACTCTTCCGATAATTTGCGTTTTCGAGTCTTGCTTTCTTTCCATCCGTCCTCTGGGCGCTCTAACAAGCTCGCATCCGGGGCGGCCTCGCGAACGAGTGTGTCGAGTTTCCACTTCAGGTAGTCGCGCTCTGCGGTCAGTGCCTCCACGCGCTTGAAGTGTCCGCGCACGGCGGGGATCTTCATGAGCAGTGATTTTAATAAAGGATTCAACCTTGGTCTCCTCGATGAGAGTTTAAAAGCCAATGATACATAGCCCGTTTGACACACCGATCGAAATGGCCGCATTAGAGGCGTAAAAAGTCGTAAATCGGCCGTTCGCTCTGCGCTACCGCATGGCCTACGACGCACACCTTGCCGGCGACGTCCTGAAACGCTGCCTTCCGCTTGCGAACAACCGCGCTACCAAGCACCGGCGTGAGGCCTTCGACGATAATTCCCGCCGCACTGCATCGCACACAAATCAAGGCTAGCGCGCGCTCTGTCCACTCGAACAACCCTTGAAGAGGCTGTCGCAATTCTGATAGGCTCCCGCCTTCGCATTTTCAATCCGCGCGCTGGAGAACAGAATGCCGGAAGTGCTCGCATCAGAAATCATGGCTGCTGCCGGAGCCAGAGAACTGCGTGACGGCGAGGTTGTCGTCGTCGGTCTCGGTCTTCCGCAAGTCGCCTGCGTGCTGGCCAAACGGACGCATGCGCCGCGGCTCGACGCTCTTTTGGAAATCGGCGTCATGAACATGAGTCCGATCGACACGGCGGTGGGTTTGGCCGATCCGCGCATTTGGTATCGAGCCACGTGCTGGAGCGGCTTTCTCGACGTGATGGGAATGAACGTGCATCGCGGCGTTGTCGATGTCGGATTTTTGGGGGCACTGGAAATCGACCGTTTCGGCAACATCAACACCACTCTGGTCAAGGATGATTCCGGCCGAGTCCGATACGTCAATGGCAGCGCGGGCGGGAACGACATCGCCTCCAATGCGAAGCGCGTCATCATGATCATGCGCCATGAAAAGCGAAAGCTGCCGGAGGCCGTCGCCTATTTGACGAGTCCGGGATTCGTCGGCGGCCGTAACCGGCAGGAATTGGGACTGCGCGGCGGCGGCCCACATCGCGTGATCACCGACATGGCGGTGTTGGGATTCGATGCCGATACGCATTCGGCCACGCTTGTTTCCCTACACCCGCTGGCTCGTTTGGAAGATGTCGTGGAGAACACGGGCTTTCCTTTGCATATTCCGAAGGAGGTTCCTCCCACTCCTCTTCCTTCCCAGGAAGAGCTGCGTTTGTTGAGGGAAGAGATCGACCCCAAGGGCGTTTTCTTAAGGTAATTTGCTGAGGACTACCCCGTGATCTATGACATTGAATTGAATTCCGCCGCGCACTATCCCGTGTCGGGAATCGTCGAGTTATCTCCCTTGATCGAGCAAGCCGGATTTGGCGCGTTCTGGAAAGGCGAATCGAACAGTACCGATCCTCTGGTCCTGCTTTCCGGGATCGCCGCGCGGACGCGCAAGCTCCATCTTGGAACGGCCATCTACCACATCTACGGCCGGAGTCCCGTCACGCTAGGTATTCAATCGGCGACCTTGCAGGACCTTTCCGGAGGAAGGCTTCTCCTGGGCCTCGGCGTAGCTAACAAGACGATTGCCGCCTGGCATGGAGGCACATTCGATCGTCCACTGCGCCGCGCGCGCGAGTACATCGAGATTGTTCGGGAGACCGCCGCGGGCGAACGCGTCGAGTATCAAGGCGAAATTTATTCCACAGGTCAACGGTTTCAGCTTTCATGGAAGCCGAGCCACCCAACGTTTCCCGTCTATTTGGCCGGCCTGGGGCCGCAGATGACACGGCTTGTCGGTCAGATCTCCGATGGTGTCTTCATCAACATGGCCACGCCCGCGACCATTCGCGAGATCGCGTCGCGTGTTCATGCCGGTGCTGTCGAAGCCGGCCGCGATCCCAAGCAGGTCAAAATTATCGCGAAAGTCCGCGTGTCGCTGCACAGCGATCGGGCCATGGCGCGGTCGCGATTGCGCCAGGTGCTGACGTTTTACAATATCGCGGACCATTATCGAGACATGTTGAAGGCCTCCGGCTTCGAAGCGGAGGTTAATGCCATCCAGGAAGCATTCAAAGCGGGCGGTTTTAAAGCGGCAAGTACTCTGATGACCGATGTATATATGGACAAGTTGCCGGTCATTCCGGCGACATCGGTCAAGGAGATCAAGGAGAGGCTGCAGCCGTTTGTGGAAGCCGGCGTTGATCGGATGATTGTTCCTTATGTTCCGGTTACCGAGCCTGTCATCGAAGATGCCCGCCGATTTGTGGAAGCCTGGGGAAATTCGGGGTCAGACGGGTGAATTCCCTATTTTGAAGTACAAAA
>QHWY01000013.1 GCA_003223875.1 Acidobacteriota bacterium
AAGAACACCGCGAGTTGATTACCCGTGAGCGGACGATCCGTGAAAACATCGAGGTGGAGGTAATCGTACTTTTTATTTGGCGCCATTCGCACAGTCTAATCTTTTCCAGAAGAATGAGAAGGTACAGTTACGACGAAAAATTACGCAGATTGGGTGGCTCGACGTGTGTAAGCGGCGGGCACGCGGGAATCTGTGAGACGGTGAGACACTCAGTGGAAATTTCTAACTCGTCTCACTAATAACGCCCGTGACCCGCAGGGGATGAGGCGGGGGCATTGATCTCTCATTTGTAACAAATGCCAGGTACATAGGAGGGAATAGTACGGAGGCGTCTCATCGTCTCAACGATTCCAGGCTCCTGTCTGCAACAGCCCACCACAACGGCAAATCAGCGGGACCACTGCGCGTGGTTTATATCCAGACATTATTCGACGCAGTGTAAGCGCCGCCAGCATCTTCGGTATTGATCACGCCGCAAGGTTCGACCAGCATGATCTTGCACTCGGCTTTAGCCGAAGGCTTGTGCTCCACGCCTTTCGGCACGACGAACATCTCTCCCGCCTTGAGATTCACGGAAGCATCGCGTAGCTCGATGGTCATTTCGCCATCGAGCACAATGAACACTTCATCTTATCCGAGTGGCGGTGGCGAGGTTGCCGAGGTGCCTCGGTCGGCTCGGTCACGCGTCGCTCATTTACTTCGGTCGCAAGTTGTTGATTTACGGCGGTGCCTCGGTGGCCTCGGCTATTTCGCCTAACGGTGGAGAACCGGAAGCGGAAAGGAGATTGCAACGATCATTCTTGAGTTCACGGGGCTGCCGTTTACGACCGCTGGTGCGAAGTCCCACTGCATTACAGCGTCCTTTGCAAAATCCGCCAGTGCGGAAACATCGCGCACTATGCGAATCTAATCAATCCTGCCGCTCTCGGTGATATCCAACTCGAATACGACCGCTCCCGGATTCATATATCGAGCAATCGGCCAAAGTGGACGAATGGGACGGCTCCAGCCTACTGGTTATCGTAAATAACCACATTATTTATCGTGCGGCCCTGCGGGTCCTTGCCTGTTTGGGTGACGGTCGTTGTCTTTCCGTCAGCGGAAATCACACTTTTGCCCGTCATGGCGACTTTGCCATCTTTCTTCCACACGACATCTGTTTGCCTGTCATTCACTCGCTTCAGCGAGACTGCATCCGCAATCGGAGATCCCTTGCTGGGATAATCCTTGCGTCAAATCTGGCGGCAACTTCGGCGTGGATTTTGTTTCCCTGCCCATCCACTAAATCAATCGTCGCCTTGATTCCATCCTCCCACTGCTCGAACTTATTTATTGCGCTCTTGGGCACAGGGCCGGGAGTATACGTGGACTTGAAGACATTCAAGTTTCCACGTTCCGATCATAGGATCGTTGGCTGGCGTTTGTTTGGACATGACGTTGTACTCCTGTTCTCGAAGGTTGGCAGAGTTTCATATTGTCTTATAGCGATCAGCCGCCGCGTACAAGAAAATTTCGTTGGGCTGAAGTCACGCTTTGTTCGGGCGTCGAGATGTTCTCGAAAGGTGGACGATCCGGCCGGTTATATAGAGGTAGGACAGGATTTCTGCGCCGCCGTCAACGCGCTGCGATAGGCCGCGCCACGTTCGCGATAAATGGCGCTACGAAATCGTCCCACGCCGTTGTTGCCCGGAACCAATGTCCGTTATATGGGGAGCCGCGATAGATCGCCGTCGCATTCAGGCCAGACTCAGACGGTGACATCGTATCCGGCTCTCCGGAGAGCGTTACGCGCAGATTCAAGAGCGGTAAAATTATCAACGTGCGGTGCCACCGCTACCCGTGGAGCGCTTTGAAGGCGCAGCACAATTTCATCGGCACCCGTGCCAAGTAGTCGTTCACATTCTTCGTAGACGCCACCGGGACCTTCTTCCAAAGGGTTGTGGCCGTCGAGGACAGTCTTTATAAGGGCAATGATTGCGCTTGTCGGTGTGGGCACCAACAGCGCCGCCAACGCTCCGCGATCTAGATGTAGCTTATTCGCCGAAGCGAGAGGTTTGCCGCCATATGCAGATCGCCCTGCTGGTAACAAAATCTTTTCCTCCATACCAATGTGGCGCAGGAGTCCCTCACGAAATTCGGCATACGCCACCCGGTCGATGTGATCGGGATCGTACGTGGCCCGCCGTAGCGCACCGTCCAGTCGGGCGTGATCGTTGGCCAAATAGCTGTAAATTTTGCCACGCAAAAATCTTCGCTCCTGCAAGAGACGTAATCATTCCACAAGCCGCTCCACTTAGCAGCGCCTCGGCCTCCTCGATAATAAATTCAACGACGTACTTCGACACCCTCGCTCGCAGCGCTCGGCAGGCTCAACATACAACGCGTCGCACAGCGCCCTGGCGCCGAGAGTCACCGCGCCAAAAATTGGTGGGAACGTTGCTGCGACGCACGCGGGTTCGGTCTCGTCTAACTTGCCTGGTATTGTCCGGATCCGGAAACTGAGAATCTCGACCACAAGAATCCTGATTCTGGACAAAGAGGCTGCGGAGAAATCGACGAGGCGTGCGGACACCGTTGAAAAAGTCGAGGCAAAGCTAAGGCTTCTTCGCAACGATCTTTCCGTTCTCCAGAACGTAAATGGGTGTGCCGTGCATTCTAGCAATTTTTCTTGCTCGCCTTGCGGCCTCGGGCATTGCCCGTTTCACTGATTCAAAAAATCGCTTGTTCTCTGGGGATACGCTTGCTTTCTTCATGGTCCTTCTTGGATCAGTATAGGTTTGTTTTTTAGAATTACCGTAAATCATCCATGATGCAGCGCAGCGATTTTTTCCGGCGTATTCGCTTCTTTTGCGGCCTCACGATCGAAGATCGTAGCAGACGGCCCCTTGTACTTTGGTTCTTTTCATAAAAAGGATAAACATCCACGACGCCTCAAGGCTGATTGGTGGGACTATAATCTGGCAACAATAACGGAGCGCCGATTCCGTAGAAATACGCGATATGAGAGCAACCCTTAAAATCGCCGAATTCATCATGGCGGCAAAACCTCCGGCGGCGGCGCGGCAGCGAGCGGCAACCGCACTATGCGATACAGTCGGCGTCATTCTCGCCGGAGCTTCCGAGGCTGCAGCGAAGATCATTCGCCGAACCGTCGTTGCAGAAAGCCACGGTAACTGTCGAGTGCTCGGCACTGCTGTTCGGGCAAGCGCCGCCGACGCCGCTCTCGCTAATGGCGTCGCGGCTCACGCGCACGACTATGACGACATGTGTTTCGTGTCGATGGCTCATCCCAGTTGCGCGCTTGTTCCTTCGATCGTGGCTGCGGGCGAAATCACCGGCGCTTCAGGCTCTGCCGTCCTTGACGCTTACATCGCCGGCTTCGAAGTTGAGTGCTGCCTTGGGCTCGTCATGAATCCGCGACACTACCACGAGCGAGGCTGGCACTGCACTTCTTCGATCGGAACTCTGGGCGCTGCGGCGGCCGCGGCCCGCCTGCTCGGACTGGATGCGCCGTCTATTGTGCATACGCTCGGGATCGCGGCTTCGCTGGCATGTGGTCTGAAAGAGAATATGGGAAGCATGGTCAAGCCGCTCCACGCCGGGATGGCTGCGCGCAATGGCGTGATGGCCGCCCGGCTCGCGAAAGCGGGTTTCATCGCGAGTGAGCAGAGTCTGGATGGCCCGCAGGGTTATCTCGCGGCCATGGACAGCCAGAAGCCGCCGTCGGCTCTCGCGGATGCCGCGACCGATCTAGGATCGCGATGGGAGATTCTGGATAGCGGAATCGCGGTGAAGCTGTATCCGTCCTGCGCCGCAACGCATCCGCCGCTCGATGCCCTGCTTGGCTTGAAACGCCGACATAACATCGCTGCCGACGACATTGCGGGCATCGATGTTGAAGCTGATTCGATGACGCCACGGCTTCTAATCCACCCCCGGCCTTCTACGCCCCTGGAAGCAAAATTCAGCATGCCCTTTTGCGCGGCTGCGGCAATAGTTTTCGGCCATCCAACGCTCGAGACATTTCATATGGAGAAGATCGGCGATCCGCGCATTCAGAAGCTTCTTCCTCTGGTTACGCTGCGGGCAAATCGCGATTTCGATCCTGCGGCACACTTGTCCCAGGCGAACGTCACTGTCCGGCTGAAGGACGGCCGCACCGTCCAAGAACGCGCTGATGGTGCTCGCGGGTACCCCGGCCGATTGACAGACGATGAGCTGAGCACCAAGTTTCTCGCCTGTGCTGAGCGATCCTTGACGCACACAGCCGCCCTCCAAGCGCTCGATGTACTTCGGGCAATCGAGACTAGATCGGACATCAGCGATTTGACGCAGCTTTGCTCTACTGTTTCGGAGTCTCAAGGAGTCTTAGAACGTGATTTTATCGAGCGGAAATCGTAATCAGGCCCGCACACTTCGGACACTTCTATCCGGTACAGAAACCATTCAAGCGCCGGGTGCCTATGATTGTTTGAGCGCACGCTTAGTTGAAGCAGCGGGTTTCCCAATCGTCTACATGACGGGCTTCGGGACCTCCGCCGCGTATCTCGGCCGACCGGATATAGGGTTGCTTGGCATGAGCGAGATGGTCGATAACGCGGTGCGAATCGTTGACGCTGTCGCGATTCCGGTCATTGCCGATGCGGATACCGGTTATGGAAACGCAATCAACGTCATTCGCACCGTGCAAAGTTACGAGCGAGCGGGCGTCGCGGCCATTCACATCGAAGATCAGGTGGCTCCGAAAAAGTGCGGCCATTTGGAAGGCCAACAACTCATTCCCGCAACCGAAATGGCACAAAAAATTCGCGCGGCCATCGATGCGCGCAATTCGTCGGATTTTGCCATCATCGCCCGAACGGATGCGCGCGCTGTCGAGGGTCTCGACCGTGCTCTGGAACGCGCTCACCTCTACGTTGACGCGGGCGCCGATGTCTTGTTCGTCGAAGCGCCGGAAAACGAAGGCGAGATCGAGAGGATTGCACACGAACTCCGAGGCACACCGCTCCTTTTTAATTGGGCGGAAGGAGGCAAAACGCCGCCGATTCCATTCGGACGCCTTCGCGAACTCGGTTTCCGCATTGTGATTTTTCCGATTTCCACGCTGTTGACGGCCGCACATGCGATGACCAAAGCGTTGGAGGCCATTCGGCAGCATGGCACTCCCATGCCGGTTTTGGCCGACATGACACCATTCAAGGAATTTGTAAACTTCCTGGGCTACTCAGAAATTCAAGAACTCGAAAAACGATTCTCCGAGCGATGAAGAACTCAGGATAGGAATCTAGTGTGGTGTCTATGAGACACCACGCTAGTGTCCAGCCGCCGTCGCGGGTCCGACCGGCTCGATCCTCAGCAGCGCTCCGGCGTCTTCATCCGTGAGCAGATACAGGAGCCCATCAGGGCCTTGTCTGACCTCCCGGATCCGCTGTTTGAGTTCAGCGAGCAGAGGATCGCGACGGATCGGCAATCCGTTAGCGTTCAACACGACGCGCTGAAGTTGTTCGCCGACGAGGCCGCCCACGAAGATACTGCCTTTCCATTCTGGGAATTGGTCACCTGTATAGAACGTCATGCCGGACAATCCAATGGAGGGAGCCCAGAAGAGCCATGGCGGCTCCATGCCTGGAGCGGTGTACTGGTCCAGGGCGGGACCGGACGCACCGGTGAGATCGCCTGTATACGAGCGGCCGAAGGAAACGGTAGGCCAGCCGTAGTTGCGGCCGCCTCTAATAATGTTGATCTCGTCACCGCCTTGAGGACCGTTTTCGTTTTCCCAGATTTCGCCGGTGACCGGGTGAACAATGATTGCCATCGCGTTCCGAATGCCAAGCGCATACAGTTCGCGTTTGTACCCGGCGCGCCCGGCGAACGGATTGTCGAGCGGGACGCTCCCGTCGTCGTTGAGACGCAGAATCTTGCCGAAGTGGCTAGAAGGATCCTGCGCATCCGACATCGTTGCCAACCCCGCGCGTCCGTTATTGGGAAGGGGGACGCCGATGGCCAGGTAAATCTTGCCGTCGCGGCCAAACACGAAACGCGCAGCCGACGCCCCGGCGACCATCGTGTCGGTGACGAAGATGTCACGTATCTCCGTCACTGCTTTCCCATCGAAGCGGCCGCGGGCCAAGACGACCGCCGCGGCTTCCTTATCACCGGGTTTTTCTCTGTAATAGGTGAAGTACACCCACTGGTTCTCGACAAAGCGAGGATGCAAGGCAATGTCGTTCAAACCCTGCAAATTCCGGTTGGGAATCGCAGGCATCCCGGCAATCGGGGTCGGGTCGAGCACTCCGTTCCGCACGATCCGGATTCGCCCGGCGCGTTCCGTGATCAGCACGTTGCCGTCGGGCAGAAACGCCAGCGCGTATGGATGCGAAAGTCCCTTCATCGGCACCACGCGGAATTGCGGTCCGGGGATTAGTCTTCCGCTCGGGCCTCGTCTAGAACTGTCGAAGATTCTTGGCCCGTCCGGCAGCGTGTCTGGCGCCGGCATCTTAGCCTGCTGTGCGAGGACGACAGCCGCAAACAATACGAACATGAACGCGATGACGGCAAAACCCATCGCAGTACGACGCATATGAAATGACCTCCCAGGGCGTAGTGGTCATTTCTTTTATATCGCCTGAACGGAAAAAACAAGGTCGGCTGCTTCCGATCTCTTAAGATAAAGAGTGTCGAAAGTTCCCCATGAATGAAACGGATCCGCAATCGGGCATTGAAAGTCTGCCGGCCCGCCAGACCGAACTGGGTTCTGTAAAAATCCTTCGCGCTCTGCCTCGGCGGCAGCGGCGCATGGTGGGGCCATGGTGTTTTCTGGACCGTTACGGTCCTCTGAACTTCACGTCAGAAAAGCCAATGGATGTGGCGCCGCATCCGCACATTGGGCTGCAGACGGTTTCATGGCTCCTCCAGGGAGAGATCGTTCACAACGACAGCCTTGGATGTGAGGGTCTTATGCATGCCGGCCAATTGAATCTAATGACTTCGGGCTGGGGGATTGCGCATTCTGAGGAAACACCACGCCAAAATTCAGGAACGCTAAACGGCGTGCAACTCTGGGTCGCTCTTCCCGGGGAATACCGGAACATGCCACCGAGTTTCGACCATTATGCCTCACTACCAAAGATTGATCTCACCGCGGCCGAGGTGACGCTGATCATCGGCGACTTGCTCGGACAGGCCTCTCCGGCAAAAATGTTTTCGGGAATTATCGGCGCGGAAATTGCGTTTCATGAACCGAAACCTATCCAGCTCCCACTGCGACGCGATTACGAGCACGCCCTTTTCGTTCTCGAAGGCGATGTCTCAATGGAAGACCGGCGGCTCGATGGCGACACGTTGCACTATATCGGCGCCCAACGCGATGAGCTGCGGATCTCGGGAAGCCGCGCCTCACGCCTTTTGTTGATCGGCGGTGAACCCTTTCGCGAACGCGTTGTCATGTGGTGGAACTTCGTCGCGCGAACGGACGAAGAAATAGCGCAAGCCCGTCAAGATTGGATCGAGCATCAACGTTTCGGAGAAGTGAAAGCGTACAAGGGGCCGCGCCTCTTGGCGCCGGATCTGCGAAAATATGCTCCGGCAAACCCGGCCAGCTAGAAAATGCTAGTGAGGAAAGCGAATCTGTGAAAAGGGTCCTGATGTCTGTGCTTACGGCGTTGCCGGTGCTGATGACGACGACGGTACTCGCGCAAAATCCGCAGCGGGGATCGGCGCCGCCGCGTCCCGTTCCCCACTGGCCGGACGGCCGGTTGAATTTAGGTGCGCCTCCGGGCGAAAAGGGCGTATGGACACCAACGGGGATCGTCCAACTTGCAATCAATCCGAAGAGTGTGAACCCGGCGAATCCCAACACGCACTTGCCGAACAACATCAAAATCGAAGATGTGCCGTTTCAGCCATGGGCCAGGGCGCTGCACGAGGCGCGGGAAGCGGCATTTGAGAGCGATGAACCGCATACGCGCTGCAAGATCTCGGGCGGGCCGAGACAATTCATCACGCCTTACGGTGTCGAGTTCGTCGATCTTCCGGAATTGAATCGGATCTACATCTTCGATATCGGCGGCCCGCACACGTTCCGAACCATTTACATGGACGGACGCCCGCACCCGAAGGACCTGGAACCCAGTTACTACGGCCATTCCGTGGGCCGCTGGGAAAGCGACAGTCTGGTGGTGGACACCATCGGCTTCAATGAAAAATTCTGGATCGACAGGGAAGGATCTCCGCATACGGAGAAGCTGCATCTGATCGAACGCTTCTCGCGGCTCGACTTCAATACGCTTCGATACGAAGCGACTGTTGACGATCCGGGCGCCTATACCGCGCCGTGGACCGGCGGATTTCTCCTTCGATGGAGTGCCGGGACCGAGCTCTTCGAATACGTCTGCCAGGACAACAACCGATCGCTCGAAGGAATGGTCGGCGGCACGCAGCCTGTCCCGCGCACGAGCCTGATTGCCCCGTAGCTCGTTAGACTCCCCTCTCAAGTTGAGGGTGTTGCAAAACTACGGAATAGCGGGTTTGGTTCTTACTGTAGCGGCGCTTATGAGCGCCGGTTTTTCGCAGAATCAACGAAGTACCGGCGGTCATAATAGACCGCCGGTACAGCAGACGAAAACCGCTTTGCGGCAGTTTTGCAACACCCTCAAGTTAGGAGCGGTGCCGAGCGCTAGTATTTCAAGCGCGAGGCGGCATGGTTCCTCATGAGAACCACCCCGTCTTCGTTCGCGAAGCCACCCCTCCTAAACTTGAGAGGGGAGTGCTCTGGACAAATTGTTTCCTCGCGCAAAAAGGTGATAAATTCCGGCTGAAATCTAGGTGGACGACGATGGGAGGAGGAGAGGTCGTGAAGAAGCTTGTCGGTTTATCAATCGTTTTGCTGTGCGTTGCTGTTTCGAATTCCGCCTTTGCCCAAGTCAACGCCGTTCTGAGTGGGACGATTGCTGACAGTACGGGCGCTTTGATCCCTGGAGTTGAGGTTACTGCAAGGAACGTCAATACTGGGATCACCGATACCAGACTCTCCAACGAATCAGGGAACTTTGTGTTTCCAAGCCTCCAGCCGGGCACTTACACATTGTCGGCTGCGCTTTCAGGATTTCAGACTGCGACTTATAACACTGTAGTACTGGGCCAGGGGCAGCAAGTCCGTTTGAATTTCACGCTTCAGGTCGCGGCGGCCGCGCAAAACGTCGAAGTAACGATCGCGGCCGACACGGTGCTTGCCACCACATCCTCCTCGGTCGGAAACGTACTTCCGGATTCCGTGTTTACAAATCTGCCCAGTCAGAGCCGCAACGTTTTGGATTTGGTGGCGACAACACCTGCCGTAGTCACGACGCTGAATGCATTCAATGCGCCGGTACAAAATTTCGGTGGTACTCCGATCAGTCAGGTCAACACTACACGCGACGGCCTGGTGACAAATGATGGGCGCTATAACAACTCCAACGGATCTTATTCGGCTGTATACACGAGTCCCGACATGGTGGAGGAAGTCCGAATAACGGCAAACAACATCGATCCGGCGCTCGGGCGAGGCTCCGCACAGGTGCAATTGCGGACGCGCGCCGGCAGCAACGAGTACCACGGCGCGTTGTTTTACACGAATAACAACTCGAAGTTCGCGGCTATGCCCTATTTTCAAAATCTGGCGGGCGCTCCGAAGAGCTATCAAAATCGCAACCAGTTCGGTGGACGCCTGGGTGGGCCGATCAAAAAGAATAAGGCGTTCTTTTTTGTCCTGATCGACGATCAACGATTTTTGGAAAAGCAGGACTATCTTGTGACAGTTCTGACTGAGCCGGCTCAAGCAGGAATTTTCCGCTACCTGACGGAAGGTACGCCGGGCGGAACGGCGCGCCGGAATGGGAATGTATTCTCATCGACGCCTTCGGTCAATCGAGCGGGCCAGTCGCTGTCCGCCGATCCCGTTACCGGCGTCCCATTATTTTTGAACTCATTCAATCTATTTAGCGACGTGAGGGACCCCAACCGTACAAAGATCGATCCAGTGTGGGTTGGTCCTCAATGGCTGCCGAGAATGCCGAAGCCGAACGATTGGACGGTCGGAGACGGCCTGAACACCGCCGGCTTCCGATGGAAGCAACCGCACGCTGGTATGGACGGTGCCACGGGACAAAGCCAGAATACGAACCGGAATCATCTCACCGCGCGAATCGATTATCAGCTCAATACGAACAACAAACTCACGTATACGATGTCACGCGAAAAGGATTGGGGTGTCACCGGCCAGACAGGTTTACCGGATTACCCCGCCGGAGAGTTCGGCGATGTGAGGCGAGTACCGGATTTCTATACGGCGTCATGGACTTCGACAATATCGGCAACCATCCTGAACGAATTCCGCTTTGGACTAAAACGCGATACTTGGCAAGGCACGTCTCCATTAGATAAGGGTTGCTGTTGGAACGGCGCCAAAGAAACGGATCTTATCGATTCTGCAAAAAAAATGGTCGCAACCTTTCCGAGTATCGGCGGACAATTTGTGTATGTCACGCAGGGCGCGTTGCCCGCTACAGCCGGCCTGATTGCCTCAGGCACGACGGCGACCTCGGCTATGGCGTACGCTCCATTCGGTGTGGCTTCCCCGCGCCAATCGATTAGTCCGTTCAAGCAATTTGCAGACACTCTGAGCTTCATTAAGAGCGCGCACTCGTTTCAGACGGGTTTCGAACTGGATTTGACCAACTCGCATCAGTTCAACCACGGCGGCCAACAAACGACCCGGCCGTTTGTAACTTTGGGAATCGGTAACACGCCAGTCCCGAACATCTCGACGACAAATTTCCGTGGAATCCAGGCCAATGACGTTTCGACGGCACAGCTTCTTCTTGCAATCCTCGCAGGAACTGTCCGGGACATCCAGGAACAATATTTTGTGAATTCTCCAACCGCTTCGGACTGGACCGACTACCGGACGACATTCCTTTTCCAACGGGACCTTCACCAGAATGATTGGGCTTTTTACTTCAAAGACAACTGGAAGGTTTCGCGGAACTTTACGTTGAACGTTGGCTTGCGCTACGACAAATACGGCGTGCCGTATGACTCGACAGGTTTGGGTGGCCGATTTACCGGCGGCCTATCGACAAATGGGGGCGAAGCCGCATTGTTCGGGTGCTCCGGCACGAGCTTTAATGGCATGTGGAATCCCAACGTAGGTTGTGATCCCACCAAGCTGACCACAACCGAGTTCGTCGGCAAGCATTCTCCAAACCCGAATAAGTCCTTCTGGAACGATGACTGGAACAACTTCGCTCCATCGGTTGGATTCAGTTATTCGATACCGTGGTTCAAGCGCAGCACCGTTATTCGGGGAGGATATGGAATCAATTACGCCGGAGCTCCCGATTTCTTGAGTTATTCGGGCAATATCGCGAACCTTCCAGGTCAAACACTGAATGTGACGTATGCACCGCAGAACTATCTGGATCTGACCGGACTGCCTGCAGCGAATGTGATCCCGGTACCGACGGGGGGAGCCAAACCGTTTGGCGCTGTTCCGCTCACCAATCGGGCCGCGAACATCACTGGGTATGACGACCATCGCGTGACCCCATACATTCAAAGTTTCAATTTTTCGGTTCAGCGAGAACTGGCGCAGAACCTGACGCTGGATCTGAGTTGGGTGGGAAACAAGGCGACGAAACTCTTCAGCCCCACGCAGCTCAATGAAACGAACATCTTCGAGAATGGTATCCTGGACGCATTCAACATTACGCGTAATGGCGGGCCCGGGCCCCGCGGCGATGCGCAGATCTTCGACAGGTTGCTCAGGGGACTCAATGTCACGGGCGCCAGTGGCTGTCCGGCAGCACCCACGCCGTGTATTGTGGGCACCACCATGGTGAACGGCAGGGTCCTAACGGGATCGATGGCATTGCGCGGTCTTTCGACGACGAATGCGTTTCTTGCTAATGGTGACGTCGGCGGACTTGCGAATTTCATCAACACCACCTCGTCTTTCACCGGCGTGAATGGCGGATTGCTGCGCAACGGAGGATTTCCGGAGAACTTCATCGTCGTCAATCCGCAGTTTGCCCGTCTCACACTCGAGGGGAACAACAGCAGCTCGACGTATCATTCATTCCAGTCGCTCTTGACGAAACGTTTCACCAACGGCGTGTACGGGCAGTTCAGCTACGCATTTTCGAAAGCTCTTGGGGACAATCAGAATGCCGGTGGTGGCGTCGTTAACGCTGTGCCAGGCGGCCCCACGTTCGGCACGGATGTGGCGACTCTGCGCGATAACCGGAATCGGCGGCTGGATAAGGGGCTGTTGAGTATCGACCGTACGCACATCCTTAAAGCCAATGGGGCTTGGGATCTACCGTTTGGTCCCAATCAGCTATTTCTTTCTACAGCGCCTAGCGTCGTGCAGCGTGTCGTTGAAGGCTGGCAAGTCTCATCCGTGTTCTCCTGGATCAGCGGAGCGCCGCTTAGTTTTATCCCGGGAACAACAGCGTCGCCGTTCGTGATCGGCACGATGGGCTTCCGCAGCGCCAACACGGCAGATCTCGTCGGCAAACTGCCGAAGAGTATTGGACAGGTAGAGAAGGGGAAAGGAGTCGTTCAATACTTCAGTAGCCTCTCGGTGAAGAACGCTCCTGTGCCCAATTTCGGAGGAGATCCGAACCTGCCCAGCCGCTTTACGAATCAGGTCGTCGTCGATAGCTCTGGCAATATTGTTCTAAAGAACCCGGAGCCGGGAACCACGGGAAACACCGCAATAAATATGCCCGGTATCACTGGGCCAGCGGCTTTGGGCTTGGATATGGCTTTGAGCAAGAAAGTGAGGATCGGCGAAAATAAATTGTTCACACTTCGCACCGACGCAATCAATGTCTTGAACACGCCGATCTGGGGTAATCCGAACATGAACATCAATTCCGCGACTTTTGGCGCTATCACGACGGCGACTGGAAACCGGACGATCACGTTCAACGCTCGCATCGATTTCTGAAGCACAGAGGCTTAAGCGCGGCGAAGCCGACAATAGGTGTCGAACACTTTTTCCTTCAATAACCGAGGTTTCGATTGGCACAATTTGAAGCGGCACTACAGTCCCCTCGCCGAGGAGGGGACGGATGCGCGAGGGCGCACACGGGGTTGGCGCGAAGCGCGAGCCCGATAGGGCGAAGCCTCAATAGAAGACCGGCGGAATGTTTCGGCCGAACTGACCACCCCGGCGCGCCAGCTTCTATTAAGCTGTCGCGCCACCCCTCCTCTGCGAGGAGGGGAATATAGGAACAAACTTATGCGAAGCAATTTTCCATGCGTCGCCTACGCCACGTTGGTGCTTGCCATTCTCTCTAACGGCAGCGCCTTCGCGCAGACGGACTTTTCCGGCGAATGGACCGTCGTGCGCTCACAAGACAACACGGAGAACCCGTGGATCGGGGACTGGTTCGGTCTTCCATTGAACAAACCAGGACTGGCGCGCGCAGAATCCTGGGACGCGTCGATACTCTCGCTTCCCGAATACCAATGCCGCCCGCACGGGTGGGCGTATATTTCGCGGGGTCCGACGCAATTGCGCATTTCAAAGGAAGTGGATCCGTATTCGCGCGAGGTCATCGCCTATCATCCGGAATGGCACCAATCGACGGACATGCCGGTATATCTCGACGGCCGCCAGCATCCTCCCGAAGAGGCCGCTCATGCGTGGGGCGGCTACTCCACCGGCAGCTGGGAAGGGGACGTTCTGAGAATTGAGACGACTCACCTTAAAGAAGACTACATTCGCCGAGACGGCGCAATGGCCAGCGACGAAGCAAACGTGACGACATGGTGGATTCGGCGCGGTGATTATCTGACGTGGATCAATATTGTGGAGGATCCGAATTATCTCGCCGAGCCTTTGATTCGCAGCTCGGAGTATCGATTGAATGTTAATTCGCTCGTGCCACCCCACCCCTGTACGGCAACATTTGAAGGATTGGAGAAGGGCCACGTGCCGCACTACCAGTTGGATGAAAATCCATTTCTGAAGGATATTCGAGAGAGATACGGTGTCCCTTCCGATTCTCCGACGGGAGGGCCGGAAACGATGTACCCGGACTTTTTGCGGCGGCTGCGCAATAGCGACTGGTCCAACGGTGATCGACGTGGCCGCTAAGTGGAATATCGCGATGATCGCGGTCGCGATTGCGTTCTTCGCCGCAATCGCACACGCCCAGGACCTCCGAGTCTTGCCTGTGCGCGGCAATGTTTATGTGATCGTGGGGGGCGGGGGAAACATTGTTGCATCGGTCGGCAAAGATGGGATTCTGCTCGTTGATACCGGCAGCGCAACGATGAGCGACAAGGTCGTGAGAACCGTCCAGGAACTTGCTCGCCAAGTGACTGCGTCGCCGGCGCCGCAACGGTCCTGCGTCGGCGTCGTGCAAGGTTGTCTATGGTGGAACAGCTCCGGCTTCCTTGCCACGACCGCGGCCCCGGCAGCGCCGAAGCCCATCGTTGGGATCATCAATACGAGCTTTGACGCGGACCACGCCGGCGGCAACGCGGCACTTGCTCGTGCCGGCCGAAGCCATATCGGAGTCGCGCCGCAAGAAGCCTGGATCATATCGCACGAAAGTGCGCCGCCGCGTCAAGGCTTTCCATCGGAAGCCTTGCCGACCGAAACGTATTCGGGTCCGTACAAGAAGTTGAACTACTTCAATGGAGAGGGCGTCGTGGTCTGGCATCCGCCGGCGGCACATACGGCCGGCGATAGTATGGTCCAGTTCCGCGAATCGGAAGTTCTCGCCGCCGGCGATATTCTCAATATGTCCGGCTATCCCGTAATTGATGTCGATAAAGGCGGAAGCATTCAAGGAACAATCGATGCGCTGAACTCGATCCTCGACATGGCCGTTGTCGAGCACATGATGGAAGGCGGCACCATGATCATTCCCGGTCACGGCCGGATCGCCGATTCCGCCGATGTCGCTTATTATCGTGACCTGGTGACCATCATCAGAGACCGGGTGCGTGAAATGATGAAACGAGGAATGACACTCCCGCAGATTCAGGCCGCAAGGTTGACGAGGGACTACGATCCGCGGTTCGATCGAAATCCTGCCTGGACGTCCAGCATGTTTATCGAGGCGATTTATCGCAGCCTCAATCCCAAACCGTGATCGTGCACCGCCAACTCCTCATTACGATTGCCTTGGTTCTCGCTCCCCTCAACCTGCGCGCTCAAACAGCTCGATCGGCCGCTCCGTATGACATCACAGGTTATTGGGTCGCGCTGATCACAGACGACTGGCGTTACCGCATGCTTACACCTCCAAAAGGAAACGTTGATTATTTGCCCGTCAATGCCGAAGGCCGAAGAGTTACGGAGATGTGGGATCCGGTGGGGGACGAGAAGAACGGCGAGCAGTGCAAGGCTTATGGAGCAGGTGGTGTCATGCGGCTCCCCGGGCGGCTTCACATCACGTGGGCGGATGACAATACCGTGCAACTGGAAACGGACGCAGGTACGCAAACACGCCGGTTCTTTTTCGGCGCGTCGCAACCACTGGCGGAGCCGACATGGCAAGGCTATTCCGTTGCGCGCTGGGAATTTCCGGCTAGCCGCACTCCAGCTCCCGGCGGCGCCGGCCACGGCCAATTAAAAGTCGTGACGAACCACCTGCGTCCCGGCTATTTGCGCAAGAATGGTGTTCCCTACAGCGCGAACGCGGTCGTGACGGAATATTTTCTCCGGCTCGTCGACAGGCGAGGGCAGGAATATCTTGCGGTGACGATATTTGTAGACGATGCTCAGTATCTCCAGCAGCCGTACATCAAGACCTATGAATTCAAGAAACAGCCGGATGCCTCCGGCTGGAATCCTACGCCGTGTTCGGCGAAGTAATGAATTCCCCTCCTCGCAGAGGGTGTTGCAAAAATGCGGCGCAATGCAAATTCCAATCTCAAATGTTGGGATGTCCAATGAAGGACGTCAAATGCAGTTGTCAAATGACCAGATTACTCAGTTACGCAATGATAGATTTAGTCAGGGAGGGAGGTCGTTGGCTATCGGGTAATTAGACAACTAAATTTGACATCATTCATTGGACATCGCACATTTGACATTACAAGCACCCTGCGAAAGCGAGTTTTGTAGCAGTTTCTCTGCAGAGGGGGGAATAAATTCACTTGGGTTGTCGCGCCTTGTATTGTTCCAGGGCTTGCGCGACGGTCCGGTGAGGACGATCTTTCAACTCCGGATATCGTTCCAACCAACGATTCAGTGCTTCTTCCGAACTGAAGAAGTTGTTGAGCGCTCATCCCCCGCCGATAAAGACCATGGTGCTGGACGGTTCTGCCTTGACCAGTTGTCCCTTCTCGATCTGCAGCCGAATTCGAGACGTGCCATCGGGTGATGAATCTTCTACAGTCACGGTCTGATCGGAAAGTTTGCCGCTGACCAGCGACATCACGTCGCCGGCTCAGTTCACGCAAAAGACACGCCCGGAGGAAAGTGTTATGCGATGAAATTGGAAATCCAGCCAGGGCTGCCAATTGAGATAGCGCGGTGCTGCTGCAACATATCCGACGCCGCCGACGGATCGATCGCGTTTTAGGATTCCGAAGCGCGCCAGCGTCCGAACCGCCTCCTCGCTGTCTTTTTCGCTGATGCCGACCAGCGTCGCTAGTTCGGACTTGGTTGGCCGCTTTTGCTTATCCCTCTCTCGATTAACGATCGCGCGGGCGACCAGTTTTTCGTCTGGAGTCAAAACAACGGTCTGCCATCCCCACTGTCGAAGGGTCTCGTCGAGTTCCGGATGATTTTTGATGTAATTTCCGATGCGAAAACGCATTCCGCTCGAGGGTGGGAGCCGCAATGCCTCCATGGCGATATCCATGGCGGTGATGCTGTAATCCTCGACTCCTTCACGCCAGTCCTTCAACAGATACTCGATGACTTTTCTTTCATCGGCCTTTAGTCCGGAGAGATTTGGCTTTGGAGCAGCATTGGATTCCGATTTTGTAACTTCCCTGCTCACCTGAAAATCGCCCTTACGCCGCGGATGATTCCATGTCCCGCTGATCTTGTCTTTTTCGACCGTTCCATCGACGACGTATCGGAGGTTGCGCGGCGCATAGTTCGCTTCAAGATGAATCTTCATCGTCTGAGGATCAAAAGACGCAGTTTCGATAGGAATCGCGTCAGGACCGGGATTGACCGTACCCGTAAGCGTTTTGCCGTTCCACTTCAATTCGATCGTAACCGAATTGCGATCGGTCGCACTCGGACCCCAATCGCCTTTCCATGTTCCGGTCAGTGGATCGGCGCTCTGCTGGGCGATGGCCGGGTGAATACAAGACAGCAGAAACATCAGGAGCAGACCCGCGAAGCCGATTTTCAATCTCATTGTAGAAGTCCCTCAATCTCACGTTCGAGGTCCATTTCCTTTCCGCTCTCCTGGCTGGGAAATGTCCCCGCATATTTCTTCATGATTTTTCCCCGTTGGTCGATTAAATATGTGACTGGGAAACCGACGTCCACATACTGCTCGGTGATTTTGTCGTTTCCTACCAGCACGAGGTACTTGATGCCGAGCTTGGCGACGTGTGGTTTGATGTCTTTCGCCCAACCCGACTGAACTGCAATTCCGACAACCTTGAGGCCACGGTCCGTGTACTTTTCGTGCAGCCTGTTGAACATCGGAATATCTGCAATGCAGGGTTCACACCACGTTGCCCAAACATCGAGCACGACGACGCTCCCCTTGAGCTGTGACGACCTGAACTCTTTCCCGGCAAGGCTGGGCAATTTGAAATCGGGTAGAGCGCTGCCGGGTTTCGCGACCTGCTGTCCGATCGTCACAGCGGGGCAACAAATGAGCAAAGCTGAGGCTAACGTGATCGTCAATCTCATTGAATGTCAGAAGTCTAACCGGAGACCTAACTGAACCTGAAACGGAGTGGTGCGCAGAGTGCTTCCAACAATATAGTTTCCGTTCGAATCTCTCACCTTTCCGAACAGCGGATTAGTGCTCGGCACCGCGAGATTGGGCCCATACGTCATCTGAGCCGATCCGATCTCGACGTTGGCGAAATTGAACAGGTTGAACATCTCCGCAGAAACCGAGATCTTTCCCTTTTCGTTCGGCAGCGCGAACGCTTTCTGAACCCGCGCGCTGGTATCCGCAAAGCCGTAATTCCTGTAAGTGTTCCTTGGAACGACGCTGCCGTTGAGCACAGGGCGGTCGTTGATGATGCCGTCGTTATTCGAATCGACTCCGGTTCGCGGGCTATAGGGCCGGCCGCTGTTATAGCGAATGGCCGTGGACACTTCGAAGCCTTTCGGCAGAAAGAAAACGCCGTTGGCTGCGACCTGATGGCGTTGATCGATGTTGGACCAGTTGTATTCGTTCCGCAGGTTGAAAGCATCCACATAGTTCGCGCTGCTGAATCCGCCGTTCTCGTGGTCGTCGTAGCTCTTGCTGAAACCGAGCGTGTAGGAACCGGTCACCGTAAAGACCCGGTGCCGCACGTTGATTGTGCCGACCATGCTCCGGTAGAGCGACCGCGCCGAAGACTCCGTCAAATAAGCGAACGCGTACTTCGGATACGGCCGGAGATTGGCGTTGACCGGCAAGCTCAGATTCGTGTAAACCGGCCGCCCCGTCGCGTCGGGAATCGGAGGGAGCAGGTTCAGATTGCGGACCCGATCCATGCGCGTCACCACGATCTGGGTATAATCCACCGACGCTGTAACGCTGCCCGAGATTTCCTGCTCCAGCGCCATTCGGAACTGCGGTGAGCGCGGCAGGCGGAAATGGGGATCGAAAGCGAACACCGTTCCATTCGCGATCCGGTTTTCAGGCGCGGATAGCTCATTGAGCTGAGACGCAGTGAAAACCGGCAAATGCTTCAGGTCCGCTGTTGCAAGATTCACTCCGAATTGCTGGAACGCGCTCCCAATGGCGGCATTGTTCAGAGTGATGCTGCTGCTGATTTCGGGGTTGCCGCCGTTGCTCCCAATGGCCTGCTCCCACAGAGTAATGTAGGGCGGGGCGTAAAACATACCGGCCGCGGCGCGAATCACGGTCTTGGCGTTGTTACGAACGTCCCAAGCTATTCCGAGCCGGGGTCCGTACATTTCTTTGTCATCCGGAACCGTGGTCGCCAGTGGGAAACGATTAGCGGGTACGGTCGATTGCTTGTAATCGGGCAACAGAGCCATCTCATAGCGGAACCCAGGACTGATGGTAAATCCGCGAAGGATGCGCCACTCATCTTGGAGGTAGAAGGCGATCTGATGCTTGTGAGTGTCAACTGCGCCAGTGCCGGCGAACTGCTGGTATTGCGCAGGACTGCGGGCCAAGTAACTGCCCAGACTGTCGAATCGGTAAGTGCCGTTGTAACCCGGGTTGAAAACGACATTCGAGTTGACAAGATTGGCATCGACGCCGAACCTCATCGTGTGCGCGCCGCTGACGATGGAGTAGTTGTCCACGAGCTGAATGCGCCTGTCGGTGAACTTGTAGCCGACGTTGCCGTAACCGAGACCTGTGGCCTGCGGCCCGTAGATGGCGACGGTCTGGATCGGGTTGCCGTCGCGCACCGTTACTTCGGGCCCATTTCCGGGGTTCCACGGGCGGAATTCGCGGGCTGCCTCAAATCGAAATTCGTTGGTTCTGCGAGACGAAAGGATCGAAGTCAGCTGCAGCATGCCCGTGACGTTCGTCCGGTTGCTGGTGGGTGACGCATTTTCCACATCCCGATTCGTGATGGAATCCGCACCGAGACCGTTCGTGTTGATGAAGGACCCAGCCACATCCGTAATCTTCCCGCGAGTGAAGTCAACGCGCCCGACCAGAGTGTTTTTGCTGGTGAGCTGGTGATCAATGCGGCTAACAACAGATTGGAGCTGGCTGAGGGCCTTGAGACGACTTTCCGGCGCCGTCGCGACCAACGCTTGCGCTCCGGGGCTATTCCGTAAGCCAAGCAGGTCCAACTGGCTGTAAAGTACGTCGACGGGTTTCGTGTTGTCCTGGCCTTCGACCGCGCTGAAGAAGAACGTGCGATCTTTCTTGATGGGCCCGCCGATCGAGCCCCCAAACTGATTACCTGAATTGATTTGTTCGCGGTTGAATGGATCCGCCATCGTGAACGCTTTATTTCGGAATAGGTAAAAAGCGGAACCGTGGTACTGGTTCGTTCCCGACTTGGTGGCCAGGTTGATGATGCCGCCGGTCGACCGGCCGAACTCGGCGGAAAATGTGCTGCGGAGTACTTGAAATTCCTGTAGCGCCTCCACTGTAAAGCTGGGAGACATTTCGATGTGGCCGCAGAAGTGTGAGCTGGTGTAATCGCCGCCGTCCACGTTGAAGCTGGTGAATACGCCCTTCTGGCCCGAAATCGAGAAGCCACCGCACTCCGGCTCAATCTGGGTGGCCGGCGTCAGAAGGAACAAATTCTTGATACGGCGTCCTGGAGCTGGCAAATTGCGGAGCTGGATTTCAGTAAGAATGGACTTGGAAAATGTTTGCGAGGGTTCGATCACTCCAGGCGCGTCGGCTGTCACGGTAACCGATTGGCGGACCGGCTGTACGCCGAGTTGGAAGTTCGCAGTGCTGCGGCCGCCAAGGGAAACGTAAACATCTTGTGTGGCCTCCTCCAGGTTCGCCGGTTTCAGCGTGACCTGATAATTGCCCAGCGGAAGGGGACCGATCGCGTACCGGCCCGCTTCATCGGTGATTGTGGTTCGGATGAGATTCGTGTCTTTATTGCGGGCGGAAACCTCTAGACCCGGAACGGCGAGTCCCGACGAATCGAGAACCTGTCCGGAGATCTGTCCACTGTTGGCTGCCGACTGGCCCCAAACAGATATCTGGAATACGACTAATAAAAGTGCAGATGATACGAACAATAAACACTGATGTATTTTCGACGTCATTATTCCTCCGTGGTGTGGACTTGGTACTCTGGCGAGATCAAACTCGCGGAGGAGGAGTGTGGTTCAACAGGCTCGGATTCGAGTAACTCGGAGAGAATGTTATTAAGTACGGTTCGGCTCCTTCATTACCCTGCAATTGGATTTTGAGCGGAACGATAGCAACACCGAAATCAATGACGCTGATCGACGTCTTGGAGTCGCCGGGAAAGATGAGGCAAAACCGCTCTCCGTTTGCCTGAAGCTTCATCAGACAGATCCTAGCGCACTCTGCCTCCTTTGACAGCGGCACGGTTTCGACCGAAGGTGCGTCGTTGCAGACGATCCAAAGGCCGTTCAACAACATTGGTGCTATCAAAACCCAACCTATAAGATTTCGCAGCATAGGCAGCGTTAAATATCGAGGCGCTCGGCGCTTATACTATTCGTCATAAACGGTTGTCAAATTTTTGCGTGGAACGGTCTGACTTGACACGATCACCGTTTGCTAGACTCGCCTCACTTCGCAGAGAGCGACAGGTGGAGGGATATGAACCGAATACTTTTTACATCGTTGTCAGCCGCGTTCGCCGTTGTAATCTGCGGTGATGTGTGGGCGCAAGCCACGGCGCAGATCGCTGGAAGTGTGAGAGATCAATCCGGCGCCGTTTTGCCTGGCGCGGAAGTCACCGTCACACAGACCGAAACGGGTGCGGCGCGAGCGGCTGTGACGAACGAAACAGGATCTTATGTCTTGTCGAACTTGCCGATTGGATCGTACCGGCTGGAAGCAAGCCTGCGGGGATTCCGGACGTTTGTGCAGACGGGAATTGTGCTTCAGGTGAACGGCAGTCCTGTGATCAATCCGGTCTTAGAAGTCGGCCAGGTAACGGAACAGGTCGAAGTTCAGGCGAATGCAGCGCTGGTGGAAACACGCAGCTCGGGTGTAGGGCAGGTCGTGGAGAATGCGCGCATTCTGGAGCTCCCGCTGAATGGCCGCAACGTCAATGAGTTGATTTCTCTTTCCGGAGCAGCGGCACCGGCTTTTAAGAATGACAGTGGCCGTAATCCTTTCCTTGCAGACACTGGTGTTTCCGTCGCGGGTGGATCGTCTATTGGGTTGAATTACGTGTTGGATGGGGCCAATCACAACAATTCTTTCGAAAACACCTATCTGTCCATGCCATTTCCAGATGCGATGCAGGAGTTCAAAGTCGAGACTAGCGCCACGGCCGTCCAGAACGGCGTCAGACCCGCGGGCTCGGTGAGTCTGGTGACAAAATCCGGCACGAACGACTTTCATGGTGATTTGTTCGAATTCGTACGGAACGGAATTTTCAATGCCCGTAATGCCTTCGCCACAAAACGCGACACGCTCAAGCGAAATCAGTTTGGCGGAACCGTGGGCGGGCCGATTATGAAGAACAGACTATTTTTCTTCGGTGGCTATCAAGGTACGACCCGGAGGCAGGATCCCGCAGATACTGTCACGTACGTTCCCACGGCCGCCATGCTCTCTGGTGACTTCACAGCGTTCGCATCACCGGCATGCAACGGTGGCCGACCTGTTCAATTGAAAGGCCCGTTCGTCAATAATCAGGTCTCGCCTGCGCTTCTGAGCAAGGCCGCCGTCAACTTCGCGAAGTTGCTGCCGCAGACTTCCGATCCGTGTGGCAGGGTCATCTATGGCAACCAGATTCGTTCAAAACTCAACATGGCGGTTGGCCGCATCGATTACCAACGAAGCGAAAAGAATTCGATCTTTGGAAGATATCTGCTGGATAGCAACTTCAGTCCAGCACCGTACAGCTTGAATCACAATGTGCTGAGCGTTGCCAACGGATCCACTGGTCTCGGAATTGATGCACTGACCCAAGCATTTAGTCTCGGTGACACCTATCTCGTCAGTACGAAAGTCGTCAACTCGTTGCGCTTGACCGCAAATCGATGGGTCGGTGGCAGAACCGGCGTGGAATACGCGGGCTGGCCGGAAATGGGAGTGAAGATGTACAGCTACCAGCCGAAGCGGCTGGCAGGTACCGTGACCGGGGGGTGGAATATCAGCCCCGGCGGAGTAGGCGCCGCAAAAATGGCGCTCTTTGGCGGTAATGATGATCTGAGCGTCATTCACGGTAACCATCAATTTGCGATCGGCACACAGCTCTCATGGTGGTGGATCAACTCCTACTCCGATTTCTATTCGTATGGGCGAGCGACGTTTACCAGTCAAGCTACGGGATTGGGATTGGCGGATTATTTGACCGGCAATGTAGGTCAGTGGACGATGGGCACGCCTGCTCCCACGCTCAAGCGCGACAAATATGCCGGAGCTTACTTCGGTGACACGTGGAAGGTTCGTCCAAAGTTCACGCTTAATTACGGCCTGCGGTGGGAACCTTTCTTCGCGTCAATCAATCGCGATGGCAGCACGATCCATTACGATCACGACGCGCTGGTGAAAGGCGTCAAGAGCGATAAACTGCTGGCAGCGCCCCCCGGATTGTTCTTTGCCGGCGATCCCGGAGTTCCCGGTCACTCCATGATGCGCGACCGCTGGTGGAATTTTTCGCCGCGCGTGGGATTCGCATGGGATGTTTCCGGCAATGGGCGCACGTCGCTTCGAGCCTCGGTCGGCACGTTTTACGATTACCCGTCGTCGTTCTATCAGGTCGGTTTGAGCAATGCCCCGCCAACAAGTCAACGGAACATCATTACCGGTGTGAACCTGGACAATCCGTGGGCGACGTATCCCGGCGGGGATCCATTCCCGATGCCCTTCGGAAAGGATTGGGACCGCAACACGCCTTGGCCCCTGAATGCGGTGGTTACGGCTATCGATTACGACACCAAGAACACGATGGTCTCGCAGTGGAATCTCAGCTTACAAAGACAGGTTGGGTCGAACTGGCTTTTGTCGGCCAGTTATCTTGGGACCGAGAGCGCTCATTTGTGGGCGCTCCAACAATTGAACCCCGCCGTCTACATGCCGGGAGACTGCAGTGCGGGACAATTCGGCCTCCCAGTGCCAGGCCTGTGTTCAACGCCGACGAACACGATTCAACGCCGCGTGCTCGCTCTGGAAAATCCACAGTACG
>QHWY01000114.1 GCA_003223875.1 Acidobacteriota bacterium
TTCTTATATCGGATGAATTGTCGCCCTTTTCGGCCACGACGACACTGACGAAATCTCCGGCCCCGACATTGAGCGGCGTTGCCTTCAGCTTTCCCTCTTCTTCGTAAAAGGGCAACCATCGAAAAGCAGTCCAGGAATCCTGCATCGACCTCTCAAACGCACACACAAATATCTGACAGTCCGCATAATCATTTATCGCAAAATAATCAAAAAACCACTCCGGCGAATAACACAAAAACGCACTCTGTATCGGCGTCCCATGCTCAAACATCAATATCCGACCACCTACCCTCAACATCCTCGACATGGACTTTATCGCCATCGCCGGGTCAAACAGATTGTCGAGACAACTCCCATTAAATATGAAATCAGCCACTCCACAATACCTCTCCGGCAACTCCACATTCAAATCATGCACAAGCTCCGCACCTTCATAATCACTCACATCCAACGCCAAGACCCTCCCACCACAAAACATCGAGAAAAACGACCGATCCGTTAAATACTCCCCAACCTCGTTCCCAACCGTCGAACGATCTATCTCCAGAACAAACCCGTCCCGAATCTCCACACCCTCACGCTCCATCAACCCGCGCGCTTCATTCACCGTCAGCAAAACCGTTTGCCGCCCGATCAGAAGGATGTCGCCCTCAATGGCCCGGTGTCGATGCTCCTTCAACAACATGGCAGCAATTTGTGGCATGATTGACATGTTTTTCTCTCCGCTTCCTTCCGGTGTACCATCCCGCAGTGTTGAAATTATCAATGGGCTAAATCTATTGGCAGGTTTACTGCCCCACTTAATTTCTGGACAGCTTGTTGAACATTGGAAACCATCCATTCTGCAGAGAATTGAGCCCTCTGCGAGTCTCCACTTCTCAAGGGACATCCGGGTGCACTCGCTCGTTACTCTGTTGAGAGGGCCTCGGCTATCTTCCGCTACGATGGGTTTGGAATAATTTCAGTGCGTTTCCTGCATCCATCTGACTAAGCTACCTGTCCAAATTTTAAGTGGGGCACAACAATGTTAGACCCTCGCCGGCTCCATTGCTCGATGCACCGAGCAAGGACTGGGCCCTCTGAGCCGCAGCAAAACCATCAAGCCGATAACCGCCTAATTGTTTCCGCACGGGATCGATCACAACCTTCGTAAATACCGTGGACAGAATCGGTAGGTTTTGTAACTTTCCTCGCAATAACAATGCACGACACATAATTGCGCCCTGTCGTATCAAGCTTATTTAGAAGTATCGCGAGGAGATTCAACGTGAGGCCCAAAACAATCTCGACGGGCATAAAAATCAATGTCAACACAAACACAGTAAAGAAAGAGCCTCCGAATTGGCCGATCTGCGCTCGTCGATAGAAACCCAATATCGCAAGTAAACTCGTTCCAATGCCCCCCTGTCGTCTCCGCCCTAAAACTTCAAACTTCGTCTTTGCCGCATCACACACTGCAGAGAGAGACATGAAAATCTCATTCGCAAATCGATTCTGAGTGTTAGGAATGCGATCCACCTTTATTGCCACTTGCCCCCCATCCTTTAAAACGCGCGAGAGTTCTTCGAGTAGTTCGCGAAAATCTTCATGCCCCCGAAGACTCGCATCGACTAACACGCTCCTCACGCTTGCATCCGACAATGGTTTTCCGGTAATCAAATCGCATAAGCGTGCTCTTCGACTACTCACATCACCATCGCCGTTGACATTAATGACAGCGAATCTTGTCACCCCCTGATTTGCCGATAGACGGGCCACCATTGAATGTGCAGGATCTCCGCATATGACAACGTCTGAATCGAGCCCGGCAAGAACTTTTACGACATCCTTCGAAAGTTGACGGATGTAGATCCATGACAGATTAAAAGGGGTGGGCCTCCACGATGCTCCATATATCAATGTTCTCACGAAAATAAGCGCTTGCCAGCACTTACGTGCAGCCTTGCAATATGCGTCAAACAATAAAAAGAATAATCGAATCGGCCCAACCTGAAATAGTCGTGTGCTCAGCTTGATACACGAAAGACGCAAAGCACTTGCCTTAATTTGCAAAGTTGTCCGCTGGGGATGCGCAAGCGTCTCGCTGGAATGATTTTCGAGTTGCAGTCTCTTCTCTTGTGCGAGCCGAACCAAGCGCCGCTCTAGCATCCTCCGATTGCTCATTAATAGATCAACGCTGCTGCGGCACAAGAGTGAAGATATTTCTACAACTATTCGATCCGCCGTACGTTCTACCTCTCGCCAGTCATCTTCCTGTATCTTTCCACAGTGAAGGCGAATGGGGACATCGATAAGGGTACGATGCCGACTATTGGCCGCCATTTCAGCCCAGAATGCTACATCTGCAAAAGAACCTTTCCTCATACCAGTGAGAAAGAAATGGCCCAACTCACTGAGTTCCACAGCGAGTAGCTCATCCGAGTCTCTAACGACATAATCGTTCATCGCGTCTGGGCATGATGCCAAAACGTAGTCATCATCGACCGTCCCGAAAAAAACTGCCCGTTTCACTTCCGGATATACCAGCACAGGATGCAAGTGGAAGCAGCGAGCAAGGATCCCCTTGGACCCCACTCGCCAATAAAGATTGGCCGGAATTAAATCTTCCTCCCCTTCTTCCCAAAAGGAACTATAAGCGAGCGGATGGAGATTGCGGAGCGCGATAGCCATGAGGTCATTTGGCTCGGCAGCAATTACCCCTCCGCGCAGGAATTTGTCACGCAAAGCGGAGACAGCTGGCTGTTTGATGAGCCGAATCCCGGTTATATAGATAACACGCCGTCCTTGGATGACTAACCGCTGTAGCGTTCTAAACGAACCATCGGAAAAGACTAGATCTGGCGTCAAAAAGATGCTGGCTGCGTTTGCCTCATCGGCCATTGCAATGCCTTGTCTGAAGCATTCTGACATGGTATTGTGAGGGGCTTTGATCTCACCATCAATCAGAAGGACTTGAACGGGAATGATATTGGAGAGCGCCCGATATTGAGGTGAAGCTGTAATGACGTTTGCATCTTGTAAAGTGGTAAATATTAAGTATCGGCATCTCTCTGTGTCATATAAGCCGGGCAAATTGCCGGGAGCTAATTGGCTGGGAATAACAACGTCGAGAAATAATCCGGTGTACGCCTCGCCCCATACTGGGGTCATGAAATATAAACCGCTAGGCTGCATACCCATCACAGCTCGCTCAGATTGTCTTTCGTCTATACCGGAGCCGACCCGCAGTGGTTTTTGATACCCGATAGTTTCAGGCATCTCTCGGAACGACATGCCAGGCTAGCGATAGCACTGGACGGGTTGAATGCTCACCTTTTGGAACAACATACCGCAAAAAGGTAGTGAGCCATTTTGTGATAGCCTGTATGCACGATCTCATCGTTCATTGAGAACGTAAAAACATTGTGGAAATATTTCTGCATGAAGATTTTCAAATCCGGCATGGTCTTACAATTAACATGCCCGGCCCGACTGATCGACGAAGCATAAATTTGCGATTCAAGTGAGGGCATGCCGAAAACCGCCACGCCGTGGATAGCTAAAGGAGTTATCATATTTTTTACAAAAATATCCTCCTCTTCACTGCGAATATGCTCAAGCACATCAAGTGCAAAAACGCCATCAAAACTCCCCAAAACCGGTCCTGCCAACATATCATGCGTGATACAGGTGAATGGCCATCGGTCTGACATACGTTTATTTACGTCTTCAACGAACAATGGATCAAAATCGATAGCTGTCAGCCTTGCAACTTCTTGGAGAACGATCCGGGTCCCGAAAGCGTCCGCACAGCCAACCTCAAGCACGTTTTGACAGCCACTTAGCATCTTTGCAACAAACTTATATCTTGAGAGGGTGAATACAAGTCGCTTGGGATCATCCAACCATCCCTGGCTGCTCATCAATCCGAATGATTCCAATCCCTTATTTTCATAGTGATCAATAATAATTTGATATTGTTTTTCGCGAGTTTTCTTTTCCATTGCTTTCAATGCTCCTCATATATCAGTCGATCACGGACCAAGTGCCGTAGCTGACGCAATACTATCTTGCGAATTCCAATGACATTCCCTGGCTGTACCGGAAAGATGAAGATTCCCTCCTCAAAAGATCACTAGTAAACCTTCACTGGGATTAATTTTAATGGTTAAAGAAGACGACGGAAAGTCAAACAACCTTATATCAAACCCGGTTATGCAAGACATTGGAGACCGGTCTGATCAGCGTTGCTCCGTTTGGCAGCGATAGGCGAGCACGGCGGAAACAGTTAGGCAATCGATGAGTTTTTGCTCGAGCACGAGCGCCACGCACTCTTCGATCGGGATCCAGGCGATGGCGAGCGCTTCAGCGGGGTCCGGAGCAAACGGCCGGCGCTCTTCAACCGACTCGCTATAGAAAATCGAGTTCAGGTTTTCGACGTTGTCCAGGCCGGGACGGAAACTGATCAACGGCTTGAGGTCCGTGCAGAAAAAGCCCGTCTCTTCCAGGCACTCCCGCTGCGCCGCTTCCACCGGCGTTTCGCCGTCATCCACCCGGCCACCGGGAATCTCCCAGGCGACTCCCTTGATCAAAAATCGATATTGCGCGGTGAGCAACACCTTCCCCTCCGAAACCGCGACGATTCCGGCTCGGGGACCGAACTCGACGACATAATAGTCCTTGGTGAAGCCGTTGAATTCAGCATGGACATGGGAGACGCTTTCGAGTGGATTGCTGTGCATCACTACCGGGGCTGAAAAGCGCGGAGACGGCGACTTCACCGAGGGAAGTACTGAGGAAGCATCCTTGGTCTTGGTGGAGTGGTCGGACATGCAGCGTCAAAACGGTCCGGTGAAACTCGGGTCCGGGACATCGAGGAAGGCTTCCGGCTTGATCTCGGGTGCCGGCTTGGCCGGCCGGCCAGCGAGCCGTCGGGCTGCTGCGGTGATGTCGTGTACCAGCGGGTAGTAGTAGTTCGAGAGGGCCCGCGTGGTCGGTGTCGGTACATCCGGCAAGGTCAGCCGGACCGGCGGGGCTTTCAAGTCGCCGAAACACCGTTCTGTGACGCGCGCCACCACTTCGGCGGCAAAGCCGACCGAGCGCCAGCCGGTATCGGCGACGATGAGCTTTCCAGTCTTGCGTACCGACTCGAGCACCAGCGTCTCGTCGAACGGATTCAGGGTGCGGACATCAACGATCTCGAGCTCAATACCCTCTTGAGCCAGTTCGTCGGCGGCCCGGACCGCCTCCAAGGTCATGTAGGAGGTGGCGACAACCGTCACGTGCCGACCCTGACGCAGCACGTTGGGCTGGCCCAGCGGCACCCGATAGACGCCTTCCGGCACCGGGCCGTGGATGCCGTAGAGCCAGCGGTGCTCGATAAACACCACAGGGTTGTTGTCTTCGATGGCTGAGATCAACAGTCCCTTGGCGTCGTGCGGCGTCGCCGGCATGACGACCTTCAGGCCCGGCACGTGGGCAAACCAGGATTGCAGGCTTTGTGAATGCTGCGCCCCCTGCCCCCAGCCGCGTCCCACTACCATCCGGATGACCAGCGGCACCGACGCCTGGCCGCCGAACATGTAATGCCACTTGGCCGCCTGGTTGACGATCTGGTCGATCGTCAGCATGGCGAATTCAAGCCGGATGTGAGTCATCACCGGGCGCATGCCGCGTAACGCAGCACCCAATGCCACGCCGGTGATGGCGTTTTCGGCAACCGGCATATCGAGCACGCGCGTGGGTCCGTATTTCTCCACCAGCCCCTTGGTTGAGGCGAAAATGGCAGCGGGGTCCGGGGCGCCAAGACCTATGATAAAGACCCGCGGATCCTTGGTCATGCACAGGTCGAGCGCCTCATTCAGCGCCTGGACGAATTTCAACTGCCGGGTGCTCGCTGTCGCGCTCATTCTCCCCTCATGGAGCGTAAAGATGGGTGGCCAACTGATCGCGCGTAGGGAACGGGCTGGCCTTGGCAAAGGCAACGGCCTCGTCGATCTCGGCGTCGATCGTCTTTTCCATGACGGCGATATCGGCATCGCTCACGATGCCATGCTGGCGCAGGCGGCCGGCATAGAGCTTCAGCGGATCGCGCGCCTTCCAGGCTTCGAGCTCGCCGGGCGGGCGGTACCCCAGATGTTGATCCTCGAGCGGGCCACAATGTTCGTACCAGCGATAGGTCTTGAACTCCAGAAAGGCCGGGCCTTGGCCGGCCCGCGCGCGCTCGATCGCCTCACCGGCCAGGGCGTACACCGCATCCGCATCGTTGCCGTCGGCCTGCCCGTTGAACACGCCGTGTCCCTGAGCAAGCTGGACGATCTCACGGTCCTCCGGCTTACGCACGCTCAAGGGAGACAACACCGAATAGAGGTTGTTCTCGCACACCATAACCACGGGAAGCTTATGAAGAGCGGCAATGTTGAGACTTTCGTGAAAGACTCCGGCCTCGGTCGCCGCATCGCCGAAGAAGATGACGGTGAGGAGGGGATTCCCCTGGAGCACCGAGCTGAGTGCTGCCCCAACCCCGATCGGAATGGTGCTTCCCACGATCGGCACTGCGCCGAGGAACCCCACCGAGCGGTCGATGAGATGCATGGAGCCACCCTTGCCGGCGGCACAGCCAGTCGCCTTGCCGTAGAGTTCTGCCAGCATACCCTTGAGATCGCCTCCTTTGGCCAGGTAATGGGCGTGGCTGCGGTGGGCAGAGGTGATCAGTTCCTCTCGCTTTAGATGAGCACACACGCCAACCGCCACCGCTTCCTGCCCGATACTGAAATGGGTGGGGCAGCGCATTTCCTGCTCGGCGTAAAGCTTCCGGATACGCTCCTCGATCAGGCGGACCCGCATGATGCCGTGCAACATCCTTCGCGCAACGTCGGGGGGGGTCTGTCGATTCTTCACGATGCGTTCCTTTGCGAACTAGGCTGCGGCCGGATCGGCGGCACGATCAAGCGCGCAGCGTGTAATCGGTGGGCCAGCCCTTGAGCTGGTCGAGATATTTCCTGCCCCACTCGACCATTTCCTTGATGCCTTCTTCGAGCCCGATTTGTGGCTCCCAGCCGACGTCCCGCTTGATGGCTGTGGAATCGAGCCAGTAGCGGGAGTCTTGACCTAAGCGGTCAGCGGTCACCTCACAGAGCTGTTCAAAGGGCATGCCCATCACCTTGGCCACCGTCTCCACCAGCGCGCGAATCGAGATCGGCTTAGGCGGACCGGCGTTGTAAACCCTGCCGAGCGGCCCTTTTTCCGCGACCAGATGGATGGCACGGGCCAGATCCCTGGCATGGATATAGGACTTCTCAGCCCGGCCTCCGCCCTGGAGGGGAAGTTTGCGCCCGGTCAGCCCGCAAATCACCGCCTTCGGAACCACCCGGTGCAGCAGTTGGCCCGGACAGTAGGCGTTGGATGGTCGGATGATGTTCATCGGAAACTTGAGAAACTTGTGCACTGCGAGGAGGTGCATGTCGAAGGCGACCTTCGAGGCCGCGTAGGGGCTCGTGGGCTTGATCGGTTCGTCCTCCGTTGTGGGATGATCGACCGAGCCGTACATCTCAGACGTGCCGATTTGAATGAACCGTTCGAGCCAGTCGCGCTTCATCAGTTCTTCGGCCAGCCGGGCCAGCCCCATTGAATTGGTCTCGAAGAAGCGCCAGGAATGCTTCCACGACACCGCCCCCTCACCCTGCGCCGCGTAGTTGATGATGACCGGCGGCTTCTCCCGGTCGAGCAGCTCCAGCAACAGGTCGAGTTCGTAGGTCACGTGATAGGCGTGATAGGAATAGCGCTTGTCCCCCTTGCCGACGTTCAGTGTAAACGGCTCAGGCTTTGGAGGATTACGGCCTATCGCAATCACCCGCTCAGTACCGGCATGGTCAAGCAGGTATTTTGACGTGTGGATTCCGAATGAGCCTCCGCCGCCCAGCACCGCGTATCGTTTCGCCATGATTGCCCTCTTACTCTTGCCAAATCAGTGGTTGGCTGATGCCGGATCGCACGCGTTGAAGTCATTCCACGCCGGATCTGCTTCGAGGATAGTCCAGTAATAGTCGCCTTTGTATCCGGCTTCAGCGAACAACGCACGCCATTTCTCCGGCTTCAAAAAGGTGACGGCCGTCAGCACCCAGCCGAGAAAGATTTCGCGCTCTGCTTCAGTATGATACGCGTCGACTTGTACGTAGCCGCGACTCGGGGCAAGCCGCTCGATTTCCCTAAGTGCAGCGATGCAGCGGTTTCGATCCAGATTATGAATGACATTGATACACAGCACAGCCTCGAAGCAGCCATCCGCAAAGGGTAATCGGTCAGCAGTCCCGCGGACCACTCGACCAGCTACTTCCGCTTCACAGTGGCGGAGAGCATACTCGGAAATATCCAGTCCGTAAATCTGTAATCCGGGGCAGACGGCCATGAGATCTTTCATCAGAAAACCCTTGGCGCAGCCGACGTCGAGCACGCGGTCGCCGGGCTTGAGGCCAAAATGCTCGACGATGTCGCGGGCAACCGGCACCCACCGGCCATCGTAGCGATAGCCGCCATATCCCTGCTCACGGGTACCGTCGAAATATTCGGCGCCGAATTTCAGCGCCGCCTCACGGTTGGCCGGATCGAGTGAGCGCGGCTTTCCCATCTTGCGCTTGGCCCGCGGATAGTACCTGAGGAGGTTGATCTCGGCCATCACCCCTGCCTCAGCATCTCGGCGTGCGCCTTGGCAAGCCCTTTGTCCAGCGGCGTGAAGTTGAAGGTCGGAAACGCTTTGTGGATGGCGGTCACATCAAAGTGCCGATGAGTGATCGGGGTCTGTCTCGACGTGCCGATGATGTCGATCGGCTTGTCGAACAGAGCGGCGACTTTCTGGGCAAGCTCAGCGTAGGAAATGGATCGGCCCGTCGCTACGTTCAGCGTGCCGCTGCTGCGATGAGAGAACACCAAGAGGGTCAGTGCCGCCACATCGTCGACCAGGATATGATCGCGCGTCTCTTCCCCTTCGCCGAACAGCGTGATCTTCCCGTCTTTTTGCGCCATGCGGCGAAGGCGGTTCGGACCATAGGAGTTGTGCGTGTCTTCAGCACCATAGACAAGCGTAGAGCGTAGCACTGCCGCCGGCGCTTTCGTCGCTGACTTGAGCATCATCTCGCGGGCAAGATGCATCACTCCGTACAGGTCGTCAGGCTCGGCGCAGGAGGCTTCGCTGACCAGGCCTGTGGCTATCGGATAGACGGAATCGGAACTCAAATAAACCACCTGGGCCGGCGTCACTTTGCCCAACGCACCACAGAGACTCGCCGCCATGTGGATGTTCGTGAGGAACGGTTGGAGCCCACGCCCCTTGTCCGGGGTCAACGCCGCCAGCATGACGACTGCGTCGTGAGGCTGGAGCATGGCAGCGAGTCGGTGAGCGGCGCCGTCGGTCGTCAGGTCGAGATCTCCGCTGCTGACCGGGAGCGCGGCGATACCGGCACGTTGCAGCGCCGCGACGAGCGTGCGGCCGATGAAGCCGCGCGCGCCGAGCACGACGACTCGAGCCGGGGGCTGGGGTTCGGAATTGAGGTGAGTAAGCATGACGTGGTCACACTCCGCCGGTGATGGAAGCAACACCCAGCGTGACGTAATCGAGCCCCACGGCACGGCAATCCTCGGCATTGAGGACAGCGTAGGGATCGATTACCGTTCGTCCTGTCAACCGTTCGGCAATCGCTCTTGGAGCAAGCCGACGAAAGTCGTCCCATGGGGTCATGATCGTCAGCGCGTCGGCGCCGTCACAGGCCTCGAGCGCGGAAGCGGCACCAACGAGGCGGGGGTGAAATTCCGGACGCGCAGGCACAACGGGATCAAAGACCCGAACGGCAAAGGGCTTCAGCGCGGCCAGCAGCGCAAGCGACGGTGAATTCTTGGTTGACCTGGTGTCCTGCTTGTAGGCGAGGCCGAGTACCGCCAGCACGGGGTTGGACTGACGCGGGACCACCCGTTCGTGGATCTGGGTCAACGCCCAGTCGCGGCGATGACGGCTGTTGGCGATGCAGGCGCGGACCACTCCCGCGTCGGCACCTCGCGCGTCGGCGAGCCGGCAGACCGTGGTGAGATCCCGCTCCAGGTTGCCGCCCGCGATGCCGAGGCCCGGCGCGAGGTAAGCGTGTTGTCCGATACGCTTGTCCAGCTTCAGCGCCGGCACGATCTCGGACCAGTCGGCCCTGATCCTCTCACACAATTCGGCCAGCGTGTTGGTCGTACTGATCGAGGCAACCAGAAACATGTTGATGGAGATCTTGGCCAGTTCGGCGCTCTCGTAACGCATCGGCAGAATCGGGCAGCCGAAGGCGCCGAGGAAGTCCGCCAGCGGCTTGGGTAACGCCGCCTCCGGATCAGCGCAGCCGACGATGAACCGTTCCGGATGCAACGCCCGCTCGATCGCCTGGCCAAATATCAGCGTTTCCACCTGGTAGAAGCGGCGTTCCGCCTGGCGAGACAGGCTACGGGTGAATCCGGGCGGCACTTGGCTTAAGACGACTAGTACAGTCTCCGGCCTGAGAGCCGCGTCGACCCTGCCAATTAAGGCGCGGATGCCTGCTAGGTCGCTCTGGCCTTGGTCATCGGTCGGCACGTCGGGTGAGACATAGACGACATCGCAGCCAGCCAGATCATCAATCCTGTCGGTGAAGGTAAGCCGTGCCTGGTTCCTCTCCAGCAACTCAGGTAGATCGGGCTCGACCACTGGCAGCGCTCGGCACTTGAGCGACTCGATGCGCTCAGACTCCAGATCAAAGCCAATGACGGTGAAGCCTCGCTCGGCTGTCGCGGCTGCAGAACTCAAGCCAAGGTGGGTCATGCCGGCGAAGCCGATCACGGGCCTGCTCATACCGTCGCCTCCCGCTGGGCTGCCTGCCCCAGCTTGCGCAGTAGGCGATTGAGCCACAGATCGTTGGAAAGGTCGGTTACGGTGCCGCTTTCGCAGAGAGTCCTGAAGTGGGCATATTCGAGAGCCCAGGTCGGATCGTCCTGTACTAAGGTGACGGCTTCCTCCGGCGGACGCCCAGCGGGGAGGACACGCGTGCGGTGAATGAAGGTGCTGGGGCCCCATTTGCACAGCGACAGGATATGCGCGCTGCCCCGTTCGGCGAACACGTCGCAAGTGAAGTGGTTGCGCCAGGACAGTAGTGTCATTTCGAATTCAAGCTTGGGAATGGTTGTCTGCGAAGCAAGTACCACATGATCAGGGGCGCGGTTTTCGAAACAGTCGGCAGAGACGACATGAAAGTCTTCGCCGAGGTCCCCGAACCAGAACTTGGCCGTATCAAGCATGTGCGAGCCGAGATCCGGCAGGACGCCCGCCCCTTGGTCGCGCCAGCCCGATTCACGCGCCAGCCTGGCAGTTCCATTGCCGTAGAACATGCGGCAGCGGTAGATGGTGCCCAATTCGCCGGAGGCGACGAGGTCGCGCATCCGGACGTAATGCGGCTCGAAGCGGTGGTTGTACGCCGTGTAACAGACCACGCCTTTGTCGTGCGCCAGTTGCTCAAGCTTTTCGATCTGCTGATCATCCGAGGCCCACAGCGGTTTCTCCACCAGCACGTGCTTGCCGTTCTTTAATAGATAGGTCAGCACTTCGACCTTGGGCTCGTCGGGAATGCACACGAGGGCCGTGTCATAGCTGGATAAAGGAACATCTTCGACTGACCGATACTCCGCTTCCTTGTTGATCGGATCCACAGAAACGACGTAGTCCGAGCCGGCGAATTTCCGGCGTTTTTGGCCCTGGACCCCAAGACCGACGACGATTGCTTTCATTTAGGTTAGTTGTCAGTCGTACTTGGCCTGCCGTTCGACGGCGCCAATCTTGCGGCGAACGTCATCCGGTGTAACCGGAATATTACCGTCGTATTCGCACTCGCACGCCGCCGCCATGGACCCGAGGATTGTGGCCATCGCGTCCGATCCCGTCGCCAGCTTGCACAGGGTCGCGTAGGCCAGCAGCGCGTCGCCCGCGCCCACCGCGTCAGTAAGCCGCTCGACGAAGGAATCCACTACGACGAAGGAGTCCAGCGACTCGTGGTCGCTGCTGCGGCAGGTGAGCACTCCCCGCTCGCCCAGCTTGAGGATCAGCGTCTTGCACTGGGCTTCGTCATACAGGGCCGACGCCAATGGGCGGATGCCGGAGTCCTGGTCCGCGAGCGCAAAACGAGCTTCGCGTTCGTTCGGCGTGATCAGGTCGAAGTTCTTGAACTCGGTGATGTTGCCCCAGCGGCTGGCCACCTGGCTGTCCGCCACCTTATAGACGTCCTGAGGAACGGCGGCGATCAGCCGCGGGATCGTGCGGCGGTTGAAAATTCCGTGGCGGAAATCGCTGAAGACCACGGCGTCGCAGACTGTCTCGGAGACGGTCTTGGCCAACGTTTCCAGAATGTCGTCGGAAATGGATCGGTTATCCAGCGTGTCGATCTTGAGCAGCCGGTAGCCGCCTGCGACGATCGCGTTCTTATTGGTGGTCGGCCGTGTCGAATCAATGACGGGCCGGCACTGCACGCCGGACTTTTTCAACCCGTTCAACACGAAATCCTTCAGAGCATCCTCCCCCAATACGGTGGAAAAGATCACTTCCGCGCCTGCTGCCCGCAAGTGCTCGGCAACGACCGCCGCCCCGCCGATATAGTCGTCGCGTCGCTCATACAGGACGCTCATGGTCGGAGTTTTGGTCTGCCCGCCGATCATCGCCGTCTGGGTATAACTGTCCACGATGGTGTCGCCGACCACATGGACCCGTTTCCCTTTGAGGCGGTCGAGACAGTCAAGCAGCGAATCAAATGTCAGCTTTTCGGCCTCCATGAACGTCAGCAGCTTCTCGATCTTGATCGTCGGCGGCGCCAGATCGATGAGCTTCGTCGAAGAGTACACGATGTCGCCCGGCGTGAAGATCACTTCGCCACCATACGCGTGCAGGGCATCCGCCTCCTCCTGAGTCTTCGCCGGCAGGCCGGCCGCCGTGTACTCGTACCCCTTCGCGAAAAAATCCGGCCGCAGCTTGCTGATGTTCTTGATGGGCGTGGCGTGGATGTCGATGATCACGTAATCCACAACCTCGAACGCCGCGAGGTTGAGCGCACGCAGATCCTGGGGGACGTGGGGCCGATGGTGGCCCTTGCTGATGTGTGCGTCCGCCGTGAGGCTGGCGACCAGAATGTCGGCCTTGTTTTTGGCGTAGATCAGGTGGCGCAGGTGCCCCGGGTGCACCACGTCGAACACGCCGTGGCACATGATCACCTTCTTCTTCCGCGGACGCGGGCCGATGATCCGGCAGAGTTCTTCGACGGTCTTGATCTTGTGGCGATACTGCTCGGTGAGGGATGGGATCATGGCGCCCTACCTGTCTCCCAGATATTGAAACCAGGTTTTCGTCGCCTCCGCGATGGACTGCGGGTTCCACAACGGCGCGTCGCACCAATAGTCAATGTGGGCCAGGATGTGGCGGACGCCTTCCTCGAATGAAACTTTTGGCGCCCAGCCAAGGTCCCGCGTGATCTTGCCGATGTCTGCCCACGTGCAATCCGGCTCGCTGGGACGCTTCGGCAGATACACCACATCGCCGCCGAGCAGCTCGACCAAGCGATTCACCGACTGCGGGTTGCCGGCGCCGATGTTCCAGACCTCCCCGACCTTGTCGGTCTCGGCCGCGGCACGGAAGGCGGCTACCACGTCGGTGACATAAAGAAAGTCGCGCGTCTGCGTGCCGTCGCCGACCACGGTGAAGGGTTTGCCGGCCAGCTTCTGGCGTAAGAAGACGCCGAATAC